>JAHZNX010000352.1 GCA_020028375.1 Betaproteobacteria bacterium
GGCAACCGCGATCACGCCCACCGTGATCTTCCTGTCCCTCGCGACCGTGATGATGTGGTGGCAGGAGAGACGGTAAGGCAGAAGGCAGGAAGACACTGCTTAGCAGGTCTTGGTCATCCTTCCGCCTTCATCCTTCCGCCTTCATCCTTCATCCTTGATTACTCTGGTGCCGGCCAGCCGATCGTGCAGGAACAGGCCGTCGCTGTCTACCAGAGCCCACAGGAACCCGGCACCCGCGAGCGCGCAGCCCGCGAGCGCGAACAGGAAGCGGGTGAGGGCGTGACGCAGGCCGAGAGGAGCGCCCGCACGCGTGACGATGCGCATGCGCCAGGTCTTCATCGGGAGCGTCTGGCCGCCGTGGCGCCATTGCCACACGAAGTAGGCGGCGGCGACCGCTACGAGATAAGCCTGGAACAGCGGGCGCGCCACGATCGCGTCCGCGGTATGCGTCATCAGGACGTAGGGCAGGGCGGCCACGAGGAACAAGGCAGACAACAGCAGGGCCTCGTAGACCAGGGCGAGGGTGCGCCGCGCGAGGCTTGCAGAGGGTGCCTCAGGCCGCGCCTGGAGCTCGCTGGCGAGGCCCATTGAGGTGCCTGCGCCCGTGGGCGCGGCTATTGCGCTGCCGACGCGGGCGTTGCCGCGGTGGCGGTGCCGGGTGGCGTCGTACCGGAAGGCGTCGGGGTAGCCACGGCCGTTGCCTCCTCGGCGGTCTGTGGGTCGGGCGGCGCCGGAGGATCGGACGGCGAGAAGTCGGGCTGCTGCGCGAGCGAGCGCTGGTAGCGCTGCCATTGGGCCGTGACTTCCTTGCGCTTGTCCGGCGGCAGCTTCTTCAGCGCCTGGTACTTGTCGCGCGCGGCCGCACGCTGTTCGGGCGTCAACTTGGCCCAGTCGACCATTCTCTTCTGCAGCCGCTGCTGCTCCTGCGGCTTCATCTTGGGATACTTGTCCGCGATCTCGACCCACCTCTTGCGGCGCACCGCATCCATGTGATCCCACTCGGACGCGAGCGGAGCGAGGATTTTCTGCTGTTCGGGCTTCAATTCGGACCAGGCGGGCCTGACGGGCTTCTTCGTGTCCGCCTTGACCTGCGCCGCAGCCGCTGGCACGGCGAGGCACAGTGAGACGATCAGCGCGACGAGCGCTTGAGCCATGAATCGAAGCCCTTGTCGAGGTAGGCGTTGATCGGCAACTCGTCGGTCAACAGGTAGAAATCGATGTCGGTGACCCCGTTGGCCGGCCGCGTGCCCTGCCAGTAGACCACCGCCCCCGTCACGAGCACGAGCGCCGCCGCGGCAATCAGCAGGCGGTGGTGCGCGATCCAGGCCACCGCTTCCCCGACCCAGACCAGGCCGAATACGGTCGCGGGCCGCTCCCGGTAATGCGCCAACGCGTTTCTGCGCGCTGCGCCCAGCCGCTCGCGCACGCGCGGCTCAAGCTGATCCAGGCCGTCATCCAGGTAGCGGACGAGCTTTCGCGCCAGATCGTGTTCCGGCTGGTTCATAATTTGATCCCCTGTTTCGCCAGCATCACGGCAAGCGCATGACTTGCCCGCGAGCAGTGCGTTTTCACGCTTCCCTCGGAGCAACCCATTATTTTTGCGGCTGCCGTGACGTCCAGTTCCTCCCAATAACGCAGCAGGAACGCCTGGCGTTGACGTGCTGGCAGGCGCTCCAGCGCTTTCTCAATCAAAGCAAGCACTTGAGAACGCTCCACCTGCTCGGCCGGGGGTTCGGAAAAGCGGGATTCGTCCGCCACTTGCAGGGTCTCCAGTGGATCGGCGTCCTCGTCGGGATCGCCCCCCAGCAAGCTCGAGACCGGCAGCGTCCATATCGAGCGCACCTTCTGGCGGCGAAAGTGATCGCGGATGGTGTTCTGCAGGATGCGCTGGAACAGCAACGGCAGCTCGCCCGCCGGACGCGCGCAATATTTTTCGGTGAGCTTGAGCATGGCATCCTGCACGATGTCCAGAGCCAATGCGTTATCCCGAACTGCGAACAGCGCCTGCTTGTAAGCGCGGCGCTCGACCTCGGCGAGGAAATCCGAAAGTTCTTTCTGTGTCGCCAGGGGTCTCGCCTTGGTCGGGACGCCCGGCCGCCGGGGTGCGGCTCGGAGAGCGCCTCCTGCGCGCTCGCGCACCGGGTCCGGGGCATCTTAGCAAAAAGCGAAGGGGGCGCAAGCGATGCTTCCCCGCGTTCCAAACCTCGCTCTATCCTCCTGTTTAAAGGGATATTTTGCTTGACCGGCCGTGCGGCAACCGGTAACGTTACACGTTTCCGAATTGCCTCGAGCAATCCATGGAACTCACCGGCGCTGAAATCGTCGTGCGCTGCCTGCAGGAGGAGGGGGTCGAATACGTGTTCGGCTATCCCGGCGGCGCCGTGCTGTTCATTTACGACGAATTGTTCAAGCAGGACCGGGTCAAGCACGTCCTGGTGCGGCACGAGCAGGGCGCGGTGCACGCCGCCGACGGCTACGCGCGCTCCACCGACAAGGTGGGCGTATCGCTCGTGACCTCCGGTCCCGGCGTGACCAACGCGGTGACCGGCATCGCCACCGCCTACATGGACTCGATCCCGCACGTGGTGATCACCGG
>JAHZNX010000112.1 GCA_020028375.1 Betaproteobacteria bacterium
ACCGCAGATACAAGCAGGGCACCAAAGGATGAGCGCGGCGCGGCGCAGGTTCCGGTGGCTCGCCGCGGCGCTCGCGGCAGCCGGCCTGTCCGGCTGCGCGAGCGGGCCCGTCAAGTACACCGTAGAGCCCACGGAAGCGATTCACGCCGATCGTGCGCTGGCCGACGCGGTCCTGCTCGACGTGGGCATCCAGGTATTCGAGACGGCCGCGATCAGCCCCGAAGCGGCCCGCGAGAAGAGCACGGATCCCAAGATCCTCGAGGCCGAAGGCCGGTTCATTCCGTTCCACCTCAAGAAGACGTTGCAGCAGACGGGCCAGTGGGGCGCGGTGCGCGTCGTTCCCGTGCGCGCCGAGGAAGTGGACGTCAACGTCTCGGGCAGGCTGCTCGAGTCGAATGGCGAGAGGCTGAGGGTCGAGATCAAGGTCGTGGATGCCGCCGGCCGCGAGTGGTTCCACAACGAGTACACGGCGGAAGTCACGGAGAAGAGCTACGAAGCGCTGGACAAGAAACTGGACCGCGACCCCTACCAGGACCTGTACAACCGGGTCGCGAACGACATGCTGGACTTCCGCCAGCAGTTGAGCGAGAAGGAAATCGCCGCGATCCGGCAGGTCGCGCAGCTCAAGTTCGCGCGGAGCCTGGTTCCCTACGCCTTCGCAACCTACCTGGTCCAGGACAAGGAAGGAACGGTCAGGGTCAGCAGGCTGCCTGCCGACAACGACCCCATGTTCGAGCGCGTCAACCGGATCCGCGCCCGGGAGCACATGTTCATCGACACCGTGAACAACTATTACGCGAACCTCTATGACGACATGCGGCAGCCCTACGGCCAATGGCGCCGGTCCTACCTGCAGGAACTGAACCAGAAGCGCGAGCTGGAGCGCAAGACCTGGGAGCGGCGCTTCCTCGGCGCCGCGGCGATCATCGGCGCTGCCGTGGTCGGCTCCAACAGCAATTCGGGCGGGAGCGCGGCGGCCGCAAACGTGCTGATCATCGGCGGATACGAGCTCTTCCGCTCGAGCGGACAGCTGGCGAACGACGCGAGGGTCCACGAAGCGGCGTTAAAGGAGCTCGGCGTGTCGTTCAAGGCCGATGTCGCGCCGGTCCTCGACGAGGTCGAAGGCCGCACCCTCAAGCTTTCGGGCTCCGTCGACGCGCAGTACGCCGAGTGGCGCAAGACGCTGCGCGAGCTGTTCACCGCGGAGACCGGTCTGCCGGCGACGACGGCGACGCCGGGCGCGTCACCGGAGCCGGGACAGAACCGGTAAGCCCGACCGCGCGGCGTCCATGTCGAGCGCGCCACCCGCAACAGGCAGTTCCCGCAGCGACGCATCCCCGCCTCCCTCCGTTCCGATCGGTGTCCGCACCCACGCGGTGGTTTCGGGCCGCTGGGTGGCGGGAGCCCTGATCGCTGCACTCGGCCTGACGGCATTGGTCTTCTTCATGTTGCCGGCACGGGTGCCGCCCGGGTCCGGCGTTGCGCCCCCCGATGCAGCCCCTCCATCGCCGCCCCCCGCGGCAAGCCCGACCGCCGACGCGGCGGAGGCGGTGCGGCAGCGCCTTCTGGCGAAAGAGGCGGAAAACAACAAGGCGCAGCAGGGGCTCACCCGCGCCGAGCCGGTGGATGAGGTTCGCGCGCGGCTTCCGGCGGGTGACCCCGAGGAAAAGGCCGCCAAGCCGGAGCAGGCGCGGGCCGAAGGCCGCGTTGCCGAGCAGCAGTTCGACAAACTGATGACGCGCGGCCTCGGGCAGCTGGAGCGCTCCGACTGGCCGGGAGCCGAGCAGTCGTTCAGCGCCGTATTGAAGCTTCGCCCCGCCGATCGCTCGGCTGCGGACGGGTTGGCGCGCGCGAAGGAGGGAGGGCAGCGCGACGCGCTCGCGCGATTGCAGCGTGAAGCTCAAGATTTCGAATCGGCGGAGCGCTGGAAGGAAGCCCTTGCCGCCTATCAGCGCGCCGCGGCCATCGATCCGGCGGTCGATTTTGCCCGGCAGGGCGCAGCGCGCAGCGAGCGCATGATCCGGCTGCACGCGCGGATCGACGGCTATCTCGCCAACCCCGAGCGGCTGTACTCTCCGCGCGTGCGCGAGGAAGTCCAGCAGTTTCTCGCCGCGCTCGATCGCGAGGCCGCGGCCGGGCCCCGCATCGCGCAGGAGCGGCAGCGGCTGGAAGCGGCGCTCAAGCGCGCGACGACCAAGGTCACCGTCCGCCTGGCTTCCGACAATGCGACCGAGGTCACGCTCCAGCGGGTGGGGCCACTGGGCCGTTTTCAGGATCGTGAAGTCGCTTTGGCGCCCGGGACCTACACGCTGGTGGGCTCGCGGCCCGGCTACAAGGACGTGCGCGTCGAAATGACCGTGGATCCGGATGCGCCCGCGCAGCGGGTCTTCGTCGCCTGCGAGGAGCGCGTGTGAAAGTAAGCGTGCGCGGTCCGCGGGGAGCGGACGACGGGGATCTCGGCGCAGGGCCTTTGCTGATCGCAACGCCGGGCGCGGCCGGAGCGCGCCCCGGCGCCGTGCTGGCGCTCGCCGGCGGCGTGCCGTACCTGCAGCCGCTGGACGGCGGGGCTGCGGTATTTCTCAACGATCATCGCCTTGCCGCCTCGCACTGGCTGCGTGACAGCGACCGCGCGCGGATCGGCGACGCCATCCTCATGGTCCGCGTCCTGGGCGACCGGCTCGTGCTGCAAACCGATGCCGACGTCGGTCTCGCTGCACCCACGCCGCCAATCCTGCTGGTTCCGCCGCCGCCCGCGCCGGCCCCTCGGCGCAGGCGCGTCGGCGGGATCTACGTGCTCGCCGCGCTGGCGGCGCTGGCGGGCGCCCTCTGGTTCGTGTTCTCCGCGCGCATGCTCTACGTCGAGATCCAGCCCGCACCCGACCGCATGAGCCTCGACGGCACACTGCCGGCGCTGCCTCTACGGGAGGGGTACCTGGCGCTTCCTGGCGCCTACCGGCTCACTGCCGAACGGAGCGGATACCAGCGCCTCGTCCGCGAGGTCGAGGTTACGCCCGCAACCCACCAGCGACTGTCGCTCTCCCTCGTCAAATTACCCGGCTCTCTCTCGGTGGCTACACCCGGCGTTGCCGGCGCCACCGTGCTTGCCGGCGGCGAAATCAGGGGGCGCACGCCGCTCGCCGGCATCGAACTCCCCGCGGGCGAGCACCAGATCATCATCCGCGCCGATGGCTACGCGGAATTCTCGCAGACGGTCGAGATCGAGGGGCTGGGGCGCCACCAGACGATCACCGCGGTTCTGATCCCGGCCTCCGCCCGCGTAACCGTCCAGTCGAACACTGCGGGCGCAGCCCTTTGGGTGGATGGCAGGCGGGTCGGAGATTTGCCCGTAACGATCGACCTCCCCGCGGGAACCCGGGCGCTCGAGATCCGTGCTCCCCGCCACAAGCCCTGGACGCAGAGCATCGCGGTCGCCGCCGGGGAGGCTCAAGCCATCGGGCCGATCGCGCTTTCCCCCGCTGACGCCCAGTTGCGGGTGGAGAGCACGCCCCGGGGTGCGAGCGTCACCGTGGACGGCCGCTACGCCGGAACCACCCCGGCCACGCTTGCCCTCAGTCCCGGCCGGGAGCATCGAATTGCTGTTTCCAAGCTGGGTTACGGCACGGCAAGCCGGTCCGTGCGCCTCGAAGCGGCCGAGGCGCGTGACCTGAAGCTCACCTTGAGCAGCGAGCTGGGCCACGTCACGCTCGAAGTCGAGCCGCGCGACGCGGTGTTGAGCATCGAGGGGCGCGCGGTCGGGCCGGCGCAAGGCCGGCACGCGCTTCCCGCCGCTCCGACGCTGCTCGAGATCACGCGGGAGGGTTTCCAGCCGGCGCAGCTATGGGTCACCCCAAAGCCCGGTTTCGAGCAGACCCAGGCAGTCAAGCTGCGCGCCGCCGGCGCGTCGGCGGAGGCCGCGCTTCCGGAGCGCGTCGCCGCGCCGGACGGCACGGTCATGATCCTCGTGCGGCCCGGCCGCATCACCCTGGGCGCGTCGCGCCGCGATCCGGGCCAGCGCGCCAACGAGACATTGCGCGAAGTCGACCTCGTCCGCCCCTACTACCTCGGGGCGACGGAGGTGACCAACGCCCAATTCCAGAAGTACCGCCCCAAGCACCAGTCGGGCAGGTTCGGCGCGCTGGGGCTCGACGTCCCATCTCACCCTGTCGTGAACGTGCGCTGGGAAGACGCCGCCGGCTACTGCAACTGGCTGAACGGAGCGGCGCAACTTCCGGCAAGCTATGCGGGCGGAACCGGCGCGCTCACTCCCGTCCTGCCGCTGCGCCATGGCTTCCGCCTGCCAACCGAGGCCGAATGGGAATGGGCGGCGCGCCGCGCCGGCGGCGCAAAGGACAGCCGCTTTCCGTGGGGCGATGACATGCCGCCGCCCCGGGGCAGCGGCAATTTCGCCGACCGCTCGGCATCCAGGGAGCTCGCCGACACGATGACGAGCTTTGACGACGGCTACGCGGGCACCGCGCCCGTCGGCCGCTTCGCGGCGAGCCCCGCGGGGTTCTTCGATCTCGCCGGCAACGCCGCCGAATGGGTCCACGACTTCTACGACATCCGGACAAACCCCGCGCCGGAGAAAGACCCGACCGGCCCAGCTGCGGGGAAGCAGCACGTCATACGCGGCTCGAGCTGGATGCAGGCAAGCGTGAGCGCGCTGCGCTGGACCTACCGGGACTACGGTACCGAGCCGCGGTCCGATGTCGGGTTCCGCTGCGCCCGTTACGCGACGGAAGCGCCATGACGCCGGTCAGGGTCATCGTGCTCGCAGTCTGGGCGGCGGCATGGCTCACCGCTCCGAGCCCGGCCACGCCGCAAACCGAACCCCCGAAGCCACCGCCCGCCGCGGAAAAGAAACCGCCGGTCAAGCAGGAAAAACCGGAAGCTCCGCCACCACGGCGGCGCGCGGCGCCGAAGCCGGGGCCGGGGCCGGGCGAGGAGCGGCCCCGCTCGGATGTCCCGGTTTCGTTCCCCGTGGACATCTGAGCCGGCACAACCGCTAAACTGCCGACATTCATCCGCGCGCGAGGACCCTCATGTTCAGGCATTTTCCCGCCGAGTTCGTCTACCAGTCCTTCGCCCTCATCTTCTCCGTCATTCTCGTCCACGGCGCCTACGTCACCGTCGTGCGGCCCAACGCCGAGGCGCACCTCGCGGAGCAACGCGCGCTCGTCGCGAAGCAGCCCGACGCGGTGGCCGAGACCTCGATTTACGTGATCCTCAAGGATTACGAGCAGGAGGCGGAAATCATACTCATGCTGTGGGCGCTGGCGATACTCGGCTACAAGTGGGCGGACGTGGTGCGCGAGCGCGGGTTGCTCGAGAGCGACCTGATGCCGCTCGCCGAGGGCATCAAGATCCTGCCGGAGGATGCGCGGCGCTATGCCAAGCTGCTCGAAGCGCTGAAGCCCTCCCTGCGCAACCTGCTCCTGCCCCGGGCGCTGTTCCAGTCGCTCTTGCGGTTCGAAACATCGCGCAGCGTGCAGGACGCGGCCTCCGCCACGAGCGCCTTGTGCCAGAACGAGGGCGACCGGCTCGATTCCGAGCTCGCGCAGATCCGCTATATCGCGTGGGCGATACCTTCCATCGGCTTCATCGGGACGGTACGCGGCATCGGCAACGCGATGGAGCTCGCTCATCGCGCGGTGCAGGGCGACATCACCGGCGTCACGGAAAACCTCGGGACTGCGTTCAACTCGACCCTCGTCGCCCTGCTGCTCGCCGTCGTCCTCATGTTTCTGGTCCATCAGCTCCAGCTCGCGCAGGAGCGTCTGGCGCTGGATACCGAGACCTACGTGAACGACCGCCTGATCCGGCACATGCGCACCAGCTAAATGAAGCGGCGCCGACCCCTGACGACCCTCAGCCTGTCGTTTCTCGACGCCATCTGCTGCGGCTTCGGCGCCCTCGTGCTGCTGTTTCTCATACTGAGCCACAGCTCCGTCGCCGCGCGGCGCGAGGCAACCGAGGCCCTCAAGTTGGAAGTGCAGGCGCTGGAGCGGCAGGTGTTGAGCGGCCGGGAACAGGCTACCGCGCTCGGCGCGGACCTCGAGCAGGCAGGCGCGCGTCGCCAGCGCCTGCTTGCCCAGGCGCGGACCATGACCGAGAACATCGCGGGCCGGCGCTATGACCTCGCGCAACTCGAGACCGATCGCATCGCGCGCGAAACCCATGTGAACCGCCTCCAGGCCGACCTCAAGTCCCGCGATGAGGAGTTGAAGCGCCTGGAAGGCGGCGCCCTGCAACGCGCCGAGGAGGGCGATCGCTTGCGTAGCTTCCCGGGGCAAGGCGACCGCCAGTATCTCACCGGCCTGAAGGTCGGAGGGGAGCGCATCCTCATCCTGTTCGACACCTCCGCGAGCATGCTCGGCGAGCGAATCGCCGAAATCGTACGGCTGCGCAATCTTCCCGCCGCCGAGCAGCGCCAGGCGGACAAGTGGCGCCGGGCGCTCGCCACGCTGGACTGGATCGCGACGCAGGTCCCTCCCGGCTCGCGCTTCCAGATCTACGCCTTCAATGAGCGCGCCGAGCCGGTCGTGCGCGAGAGCGCTGGGCGCTGGCTCGACGCGGGCGATCCGGCGGCGCTCAACGGCGCGGTCGATGCCACGAAGAAGATCGTTCCCGCAGGCGGGACGAGCCTCTACCATGCGTTCAAGGTCGTGAGCGAGCTGAAGCCCCGGCCCGACAACGTGTTCCTCGTGACCGATGGACTTCCCACGATCGACCGCGAGCGCGGCGAGCATTACACGATCCCGGGTAAGCAGCGCCTGCGCTACTTCGACGACGCGCTGGCGAGCCTTCCCAGGGGCATACCGGTCAACGTGATTCTCCTCCCGATGGAGGGCGACCCCATGGCGGCGTCCGCCTTCTGGCGGCTCGCGCAGGTGAGCCGCGGCTCGTTCATCAGCCCCGCGGAGGATTGGCCGTGAGCCGGCGGCGCAGGCGGGAGTTCGAAGGCGTCTCGCTCTCGTTCCTCGACGCCATCTGCTGCGGCTTCGGCGCCGTCTTGCTGCTATTCGTGATCGCGCGCGGCGCCCAGCCCCAGGTGATGGAACGCGACGCGGAGACGCTGCGCGCGGAATTGCACGTCCTCCAGGAGGAGCGCACCGAGCTCGAGGCGCGTCGGAAGTCCCTGCGGGCGGAGCTTGCGGCGCGCCACGCCGACGTCGCGAAGGCTGAGCGGCTGGCCGCCCGCTACCAGGACGAGCTCACGACCATCGAGGGCCGCTACCGCGCGGCTCGCGACACCGCGACGGTCCAGAACCGCATCCGCGACCAGCTGGCGCTGGCCCAGCAGGAACTCACCGAGGAAATGAAGCGGCTCCTCGCGCAGCCCCGGGCAGCGCCGCCGGAGCGTTTCGTCGCCGGTATCCCGGTGGACAGCGAGTACGTCATCTTCATCATCGATACATCGGGCAGCATGCAATCGCTCGCCTGGTCGGCCATGCGCCGCAAGGTGGAGGAAACCCTCAAGGTCTATCCCCGGGTCAAGGGCATACAGGTGATGAGCGACATCGG
>JAHZNX010000353.1 GCA_020028375.1 Betaproteobacteria bacterium
GCGCGCGAGCGCGCCGAGTACGCATCCGCGTCCGCCAGCGCCGCGTGGAGATGGCCCATGCGCACGCCGTCGAGCTCGGTATCCTCGGCGGCCTCGGCCTCGGCGAGCTCCCCCTGCAGCCGGCGCAGCGTGGCGTCGCCGTCGATCGCGTACTCGATCGCCGCGCGCTCGAGCGCCGGCGTCTCCTGCGCGACGTGCGCGATGCGCCAGCGCGCCGGAAAATCCACTTCACCCCGGTCGGCGTGCAGCTCCCGGCGCAGCAGGGCGAACAGGCTCGACTTGCCCGAGCCGTTCGGGCCGATCAGCCCGACCTTGTCGCCGGGATTCAGGGTGAGGTCGGCGTCCTCGAGCAGCGTCTTCGTGCCGCGGATGAGCGTGACTTGTGACAGGCGAATCATGGACGGGGCGCGACTTGAGAGATGAGGGCGGAGGGATGAGGGTCTTAACGCCCGTGACGAAGGTACGGGGTAACGCTTTCACCACCCCGGCGATGCGCGCCCGGATCTATCGCTGCCTCGGCGGCCTCTGGTGGAACTTCCTCCCCTGCCTCTTGCCTTGATCCGGCCTGCCGCCGGGTCTGGACTGACCGCCAGGCGCAGGAGCGTTCCCCCGGGCATTCTGCTGCGGGGCTCCCTCCCGATTTCCGCTGGCGAGCTTGATCTCGAGCTCGTTGAGCTCATCCCACTCGGCATCGGTCCGCTGCCGTTCCGGAATTGCCTGAAGCTCTTGCAGGCGGGCACGAGGGGATATCGGTTGCGATTCATCCATCGCGGCATTATCTCATTGGTAGGCGTCCCGTACCGTCACTGCAGCAGGAGGAATAAAGACCGCAGGAACCGGGATCAGGCCACCATTCCCGGTCAAACTTCTCGGGTCATTGCAGGATTTCCGTCACGCGCGAAATCCGTGCGGCAGGAAGTCATATTGACCGCCCGCCGATCGGCCTAATTGACCACGAAGCAGGACACCGCAAGTCAAAAAGCCTATACACAGCTGGTGAACATCGCGCACAGGCGGTAGCGCGCGCACAGAGTCGCGGCTCAGTCAAGGCGCAGGCCTATGCTCCGTATCACCGCCGCGAAGCGCGTCGTCTCGCTGCGCACGAGGCTCGCCAGCTCGTCCGGCGTGCCGGGCCAGGGATCGACGCCCATGGCGGTGAGCCGCTCGCGCAGGTCGGGAGCCTCCAGCGCCCGGACGACCTCGCGGCTGAGGCGCTCGACGATATTGGGCGGGGTCCGCGCCGGCGCGAACACGCCATACCAGACCGTTACCACGAAGTTGTCCACCCCCGCTTCCTTCGTGGTCGGCACCTCCGGCAGCGCCGCAACGCGCTTGTCCGCGAGCACCGCCAGCGGCCGCACCTTGCCGGCCCGGATCTGCGGGATCGCGGATGCGACCGGAACGATCACCTCGTCCACCTCGCCCGAGATCATCGCCATCATGCCTAAGGTGGCGCCCTTGTACGGCACGTGCACCATGTCGATTCTCTCGAGGTGCTTCAGCAGCTCGTTGGCGAGGTGGTTGGTGGTGCCGGGGCCGCCCGAGGCGAAGTTGATCTTCCCGGGATGGGCGCGCGCGAGGGCGATGAACTCCTTCAGCGTCTTCGCGGGGACCGACGGGTGCACGACCATGATGTTCGGAATCGCGGTCACGCGCGCGACCGGCGCGAAGTCCCGCACCGCGTCGTAGGCGAGCTTTGAGTAGAGCGAGGGGCTGATCGCGATCCCGGGCGTGGCGAGCACGAGCGTATAGCCGTCCGGCGGCGACTTCGCCGCGGCGCCGATCCCCAGATTGCCGCCGGCCCCGGGCCGGTTGTCGGCGACCACGCTCGTGCCGAGCTGCTCGGAGAGCTTCTGGCCGAGCGCCCGCCCCACCATGTCGTTCGGCGCGCCGGGCGGAAACGGCAGGATGAGCCGGATCGGCTTGGCGGGATAGGCCTGAGCGAAGGCGGCGCCGGCGCCGCATGCCATCGCGGCAACCGCAAGCAGTCCAGCAACCAGGGCGGATTTCATGACGACGCCTCCGAATCTGCCCCTACTTGGCGGTGATCCCCGCCTCCCGGATCACCTTCCCGAACTTGACCGCCTGATCCTTGATGAAGGCGGCGTACTCCTCGGCGGTCAGCGTTCCGGGATCGAGCGCCTGCGCAGCGTATTGCTTGCGGACGTCGGGACGGGCCATCGCCCTCGCGAGCTCGCCGTTCAACCGCGTCACGATCTCGCGCGGCGTGCCTGCCGGCGCCATCACGCCGAAGAACCCGATGATCTCGAATCCCGGCAGGCCTGATTCCTCCATCGTCGGCACGTTGGGGACGACCGGCGAGCGCGTCAAGCCGGTCTGGGCGAGCACCCGCAGCCGCCCCGCCTGCACGTAGCCGAGCGACGCGGTGATGTTCGAGAACATCATCGGCACGTGGCCCGCGATGACATCGATCAGCGCCGGCGCTTCCCCCTTGAAGGGCACTTGCACGATCTTCACGCGCGCCTGGGTGGTGAGCAGCTCCCCCGACATGTGCGGCGTCGTCCCCAGCCCGCCGGTGCCGTAGTTCAGCTCGCCGGGCCGCGCGCGGGCAAGCGCGATCAGCGCCTTCACT
>JAHZNX010000113.1 GCA_020028375.1 Betaproteobacteria bacterium
TCCTGCAGGACTTCCCCGACCGGCCGGCTCACGAGGTCGCCGCGCAGGGCGGGTATGACGCAGAAGGTGCAGCGATGGTTGCACCCCTCGGCGATCTTGAGATAGGCGTAATGCGCCGGCGTGAGCTTGATGCCCTGGGGCGGGATCAGGCCCACGTAGGGGTCATGCGGCTGCGGCAGGTGCTCGTGCACCGCGCGCATCACGGCATCGGTCGCGTGCGGGCCGGTCACCGCCAGCACCCGCGGGTGGGTCTTCCTGACGATGTCGCCCTTGGCGCCGAGGCAGCCGGTGACGATCACTCGTCCGTTCGCCGCCAGCGCCTCGCCGATCGCGCCGAGGGATTCGTCGATCGCGGCATCGATGAAGCCGCAGGTGTTGACGACGACGAGGTCGGCGTCTTCGTAAGTCGGCGCGACCTGATAGCCCTCGGCGCGCAGCTGCGTGAGGATGCGCTCGGAATCCACCAGCGCCTTGGGGCAGCCGAGGGAGACGAACCCGACCTTCGGGCCCGCCGCGCCGGGGCGGCGCGCGGCCGCTCCGCGATCAGGACTTGCCCTTGTCGTCTTCGCTCTTGCCGCTGTCATGCGCCGGCGACTGCGGCGATCGGGCATCGCCGGTCTGGCGCGGGGCGCCGCCGGGGAAACCGGGGAAGGGGAAATTGCCGAACAGGTTGCGGGTCTGCTGCTGCAGCTGCTGCTGCATCTCCATGAAGGCGTTGGCGCTCTGCTCGAGATAGCTGCCCATCAGCCCCTGGATCGCGGGCCCCTGCATCTTGACGAATTCATTCCAGGCTTCGGTGCTGAGCATCGGGTTCCCGCCGTACATCTGCCGCGACTGCTCCTGCAGGCGCTTCTGCATGTCGATGAACGTCTTGATGTTCTTCTCGAGGTAATTCCCCATCATTCCCTGCATGGCATTCCCGTAGAAGCGGATGATCTGCGACAGCATGTCGCTCGAGAACATCGGCGCGCCGGCGCTTTCTTCTTCGAGAATGATCTGCAGCAAAATGCTGCGCGTCAGGTCCTCGTGGGTCTTGGCGTCTTCGACCTTGAAGTCCGCCTGCTCCAGCACCAGCTTCTTGACGTCCGAAAGCGTGATGTAACTGCTTGTTTCGGTGTCGTAAAGCCGGCGATTCGGGTATTTCTTGATGATCCGGAGTTGCTGCGCCATGTTGAAACCGCTCTCAGCCAGGGGTTGCCATTATTCCATTCTCGTCGAGCGATTGCAAACTAAAGGATTGAAATATATCGGTAAATCGTCCTGCCGCCCAAGCTTGGCATTGCCGGCCGACAAGATTTGTGCGCGGCATCAATGGTGCAACACAATAGGGGACGCGAATGAGAGCAGTCTTGGTCCGCCGGGATCCTAGTACATGTGCTGGCCGCCATTGATGGCGAGATTGGCGCCGGTCATGAAACCTGCTTCGTCGGTGCACAGGTATGCGACCAGCGCCGCGACTTCATCCGGCGTGCCGAGCCGTCCGACCGGGATCTGGGGGATGATCTTGGTGTCGAGGACGTCCTTGGGAACCGCGAGCACCATCTTGGTTCCGATGTAGCCCGGTGAGACCGTGTTCACGGTCACGCCCTTGCGCGCGACCTCCAGCGCGAGCGCCTTGGTGAATCCGTGCATGCCGGCCTTGGCCGCCGAATAGTTGGTCTGGCCGAACGCGCCCTTCTGCCCGTTGATCGAGGAGATGTTGATGATGCGGCCCCAGCCGCGGTCCACCATGCCGTCGCACACGGCCTTGGTGACGTTGAACACGCTGTCGAGGTTGGTGTGCAGGACCGCGTCCCAATCCGGCTTGCCCATCTTCCGGAACGAGGCATCGCGCGTGATGCCGGCGTTGTTGACGAGGATGTCGACGGGCCCTGTTTCCGCCTGGATTTTCGCGACCGCCTTCCGGGAGGATTCGAAGTCGGTAACGTCGATCTGCACCGCGTGAAATTCGAGCCCCCGGGCCTTCATGTCCTTCACCCATTGTTCGGCCTTGGTATTTCCGGGCGAATAGGTCGCGACGACTCTGTGCCCCGACTTGGCCAGCCGCATACAGATCGCCTCGCCGATCCCGCCCATGCCGCCGGTTACGACCGCTACTCTCTGTGCCATGATCGTTCCCCCACTCCGATTCGTTACTTGTTTCTCGACGGCGGCCTCTGACATGTCATCGCGAGATATCAGCGCAATCATGTCGGCCGCCCTGCGCGCCGCCGGGGGTCAGATCCCCAAGAGAAACTTTTGGGGCCCCTCTTCCGCCCCTCGACGCGCTCCCGTCAGCCGCCACCGACTGAGCCGCACTTTTCCTTGACGTAGCGCCCCGGCGCTGGCTCGATTTCCGGGTACTGCGCGTTGCCCAACTGGCTGCGCGCTGGGACGTCGCGCCCGCCGAAGGCCGCGAGCCAGTCTCCCCAGTGCTTCCACCAGCTCCCCGGCCGGGAAGTCGATGCAGCAAGCCACCGATCCGGTTCCTGCGCCAGGTCCGCATTGAGCCAGAAATTGCGGCGGTTCTTCGACGCTGGATTGATGACGCCGGCAATGTGCCCGCTTGCTGACAGGACGAATTCGATTCTACCCCCGAGGAGGCGGGTGCTGGCGAAGGCGGTACGCCAGGGAACGATATGGTCCTCCCGGGTCGCCAGCACGTACGCCGGCATGTCCACCCGGCCGAGGTCCACGGGCACCCCGCACATCGTGAGCTTCCCGGGTAGCCGCAGGTTGTTCTCGAGATAGGTATTGCGGACGTAATAGACGTACATTGCCCCGGGAAGGTTGGTGCTGTCGGCGTTCCAGTAGAGCAGATCGAAGGGGTCGGGAGTCCCGCCCTTGAGGTAGTTGTTCACCACGTACTGCCAGATGAGGTCGTTCGCGCGGAGGCTGGCGAATGTCAGGGCGAGTTCCCGCCCGTGCAGCAAGCCCCCCTCCCGGAAGTCGCGCTCGCGCTGGCTCACGTAGGCCTCGTCCACGAACACCGAAAGCTCGCCGGTGTCGCTGAAATCGAGCATGGTGGCGAGGAGGGTGAGGCTTGCCACGTGCTCATCGCCCTTCGCGCGCAGCACCGCGAGCGCCGCGCCGAGGAGCGTGCCGCCGACGCAGAAGCCGAGCGCGTTGGCCTGCCCGGCGCCGCAGACTTCCCGCGCTACGGCAAGCGCCCTTATCACGCCGTGCTCGAGGTAGTCGTCCCAGTTCGCGCGGCCCATGGCGGCAGGCACGTTGCGCCATGAAACCATGAAGACGGTGTGCCCGCGCTCGACGGCATAGCGCACGAAGGAGTTCTCCGGCTGCAGGTCGAGGATGTAGTACTTGTTGATGCAGGGCGGGACCATGACCAGCGGGCGCTCGAACACCTTCTCCGTGGCAGGCCGGTACTGGATCAACTGCATGAAATCGTTCTCGTACACGACCGCGCCGGGCGTGACGGCGAGATTGCGGCCGACCTCGAAGGCAGAATCGTCGGTCATCGAGATCATGCCCTTCTCGAGGTCGGCGGCGAGGTTTTGCAGGCCGCGATTCACGCTCTCGCCGTCGGTCTCCGCCGCGAGCTTGAGCGCCTCGGGATTGCTCCACGGGAAGTTGGCCGGCGACATGGCGTCGATGTACTGGCGCGTGAAGAACTCGAGCTTTTTCTTGGCATGGGGCTCGAGCCTGGCGGCGCCGGCGACTTCACGCAGCCACTCGGCGGTCAACAGGTAGGACTGCGTGGTGAAATCGAACCAGGGCTGCGCTCTCCACTCGGGCGCGCGAAAGCGCCGGTCGGAGGGATCGGGCGCGATCACCGGCTGCGCCGGCGCCTCGGGCCGGTTCAGCGCATAGGCCGCCCACAATTCGAGCCGCTTGCGGTAGTGGCGATTCTGGAGCTCCGCCAGGCGCCCGGCATCCTGGGCAAGAGCGGCAGCAAGCGACTTCACCAGCTCCTCAGTCCCGATGGCGGAGTCGAGCCCGAGTGGCCGCACGACGCCCTCGATCAGTCGGCGGTTCAGCGCCTCGATCATTTCGCGCGCGGAATCCATGTCGTGGGGTGATCGTTTCGCGGCGGACACAAGGTACCGGTCAGGAGTTGCTACAGTCTAGAACACGCGGATTACAGTTGGGAGTGCGGCCGCGCGTCATTCCGGGACGTCCCTGGGAAGGCGCCCGCGCCGTCAGGTGTGTTGGTGCGTCAGCTCGCCCACCAGCCAGATGGTGGCGACCCCGAGCAGGATCAGCACCACCTGCTGCAGCGTCGCCTGGAGCTCCGGGCGCTTGTGCAGGCCGGGGATCAGGTCGGCCACGGACACGTAGAGCATGCTGGCCGCGGCGAGACCGAGCAGCGGCGGTATCCAGTGCTGCACGTTCTGCAGCCCAAGGTATCCGAGCGCGCCGCCGAGCACCATCGCTGCGCTCGAGAGCACGTTTAACAGAAGGGCTCGGGTCTTGGAGTAACCGGAGTGGAGCAGGATCAGGAAATCGCCCACTTCCTGCGGGACCTCGTGGGCGATGATGGCGACCGCAGTGACGATGCCCAGCTCGTTGCTGGCAAGGAATGCAGCCGCGATCAGCACGCCGTCCACGAAGTTGTGGAAAGTGTCGCCGATCATGATCATCATGCCGCTGCGGCCGTGATCGTGGTGCGCGGCGAGCGGTGGATCGTGCGCCTCGCACTGCTCGACGTGGCAATGGCGCCACAGCACCAGTTTCTCCAGCACGAAGAACAGCAGGATGCCGCCGAGAATGGTGAGCGCCATGGACTCCAGGCTGTCCGCGCGCTCGAAGGCCTGCGGCAGCAGCTCGAGGAATACCGCGCCGAGCAGCGTTCCCACCGCGTAGCTGATCAATACCGGGATCCACGACACGCGCGCGCTCAACGCGAGCGCCGCCGCGGCGACGACCGAGAGCACGCCCCCCGCCACGGTCGCGGCCGTTATCCAAACCAGCGTCATCGGATTTCCATTGCCGAGCTGCGGAGGAAGCGGCGAATTATATCAGCCAGTGCGCCAGATCAGCGCCGCCATGCGTCCGGTCGTGCGGCTGCGGCGGTAGGAGAAAAAACGCCGCGCATCGGAATAGGTGCACAGCTCGCCGCCGTGAATCGCGGCGACCCCCGCGCGTCGCAGGCACTGGCGCGCGAGCAGGAAGAGATCGGCCAGCCACTTGCCGGCGGCGTGTGGCGTAAACGCCGCCGCCGCGCCCGCGTCGCGCGCGAGGAACGCGTCGCGCACGTCGTTGCCGACTTCGAAGGCTGTGGCGCCGATGCCGGGGCCCAGATAGGCGGTGAGGCCGCGGGGATTACACGCCATGCCGCGAACGGTGTTCTCGACCACGCCTGCGGCGAGACCGCGCCAGCCGGCATGGGCGATCGCAACCGTGGCCCCCGTGCCGTCGGCGAGCAGAACGGGTATGCAGTCAGCCACCAGTACCGCGCAGACCGTGCCCGGGCGGCGGGCAATGGCGGCGTCGGCCTCGGGCGCATCGGTCAATGCGTCCGCCTCGACGACTGCGGAACCGTGCACCTGCCGCAACCATCTCGGCTGCTGGGGCAGGAGCGCGTTCAGCCTGTCGCGGTTGGCCGCGACTGCCTGCGGATCGTCACCCGTGCGCAATCCCAGATTGAAGCTCGCGTACGGCCCCTGGCTGACACCCCCGGCGCGGGTGGTGATGAGCGCCTTGACGCCCCCGGGTGCGGGCCAGTCCGGTACGATCCAGTCCGGATGCGGGGCATTCATTTCCGACTGCGTGATGGGTGATGAGTGATGAGTGACGGGTGGGTCGCTTCGGTTGCCCGCCGCAGCTCCGATATCAGATCCTGCATGTCGGCGGGCGGATCGACCTGCCAGCTCACTGCTTTCCCGGTCCGGGGATGAATCAGGGCCAGCCGCTCGGCGTGGAGTGCCTGGCGTGAGAACGGAATGCCAGCGCGCCTGCCGTACGCGGAGTCGCCGACCAGCGGGTGGCCGAGTGCGCTGAGGTGCACGCGGATCTGATGGGTGCGCCCGGTCTCGAGCCGGCAACGGAGCACGCTGGCTCCCGCATGGCGTTCGATCACCCGAAAGTGTGTCACGGCCGGCCGGCCGCGCGCGACCACTGCCATCTTCGTGCGCCGGACGGGGTGGCGTCCGATCGGCGCCTCAATCCTGCCGTCGCGCGCGATGCGCCCGTGTGCCACCGCGAGGTATTCCCGCGTCACAGTGCGCGCCTGGAGCTGGCGGACGAGGTTCGCCTGCGCAGGGAGCGTCTTCGCCACCACCAGCAAGCCGCTGGTGTCCTTGTCCAGCCTATGCACGATGCCCGCGCGCGGAATGCCGGCGAGCCCCGGCACGCGCTGCAGCAGGGCGTTGAGCAGCGTGCCCTGCCAGTTGCCGCTGCCGGGATGCACGACGAGCCCCGCGGGCTTATTGACGACGAGGAGGGTGTCGTCCTCGAAAACGACGTCGAGCGGTATGTCCTCCGGTCGGTGCGCGAGCGCCGCGGCATCGGGGACGGGAGCGATCTCGATGACCTCGCCGCCCCTCATCTTGTGCCGCGGCAGTGCCGGGCGGCCATCGACGGTCGCCCGGCCCGATCGCACCCACAGCGCGAGCCGGCTGCGCGAGAATTCCGGCAACAATTTCGCGAGCGCCTGGTCCAACCGCAGACCGGCGCAGGCGGCGGGTGCGGTGATCCTCACCGGCCCGGAGGCAGGGACGTCTCGGCTATAATTTTCAATAGGGATTGGCGTGCTCATCGTCCGATATAGTTTAGCGCTACTTCTCGGCGCGCTCGTCGCGGCGTGCGGAGTGCTTCCCGAGCCGGGAGACGAAACCAAGGGCTGGTCGGCGCAGAAGCTCTACGCGGAGGCCAAGGACAACCTCAACAACCGCAACTACGAGCAGGCGATCAAGTACTACGAGAAGCTCGAAGCGCGTTATCCCTACGGTCGCTTCGCCCAGCAGGCGCAGCTGGAGATCGCCTATGCCTATTACAAGGACAATGAGCCGGCGCAGGCGGTCACAGCGATCGGACGTTTCATCAAGCTCCACCCCAATCATCCCAACGTCGATTACGCCTACTACCTGAAAGGCCTCGCCAATTTCACCGAGGATACGGGCTGGACGGGCTATATCAGCGGCGAGGACATGACCGATCGCGACCCGAAGGCGGCGCGCGAGTCGTTCGAAGCATTCAAGGAACTCGTCACGCGCTTCCCGGAGAGCCGTTACGCACCCGATTCCATTGCGCGCATGAATTATCTGGTGAACGCGCTGGCCTCGCACGAGATCCACGTCGCGCGCTATTACATGAAGCGCGGGGCCTATGTCGCGGCTGCCAACCGCGCCCAGTACGCCCTCAAGTCCTACCCGCGGGCGCCGGCCAACGAGGAGGGACTGTTAATCCTGGTCCAGGCCTACGACAGGCTTGGCCTGAATGTCCTGCGCGACGACGCCGAGCGCGTGATGAAGAAGAATTTCCCGGACAGCCGCTATTTCAAGGGCGACGCGGGCAAGTCCGGCAGTTCGTGGTGGCGGCCCTGGACCTGGTAACCCCCGAGCTCGACAATCTTGCCGCTGCGGGTGCGGGGGATATCCGGTACCTGCACGATTCTCGCCGGCACGTGGCGCGGGGTGGCGTTGGCGCGGATGGCGCTCTTGATTTTGTCCGCGAGCGCATCGTCGAGCCGGATCCCGTCGCGCAGCCGCACGAACAGGACGACGCGCACGTCCGTGGGCCGGTCCGGAGGCCAGTCCTGGCCGATGACAAGGCTCTCCACCACCTCGTCGAGGCTTTCGACTTGGCGGTAGATCTCGGCGGTGCCGATGCGCACGCCGCCGGGGTTCAGCACCGCGTCGGAGCGGCCGTAGATCACAAATCCGTCATGGCCGGTCCGCTCGATGTAATCGCCGTGGCACCATACGCCGGGGAACTTCTCGAAGTATGCGGCGCGGTACTTGGCGCCGTCGGGATCGTTCCAGAAGCCGACCGGCATGGAGGGGAAGGGCGCGGTGCAGACGAGCTCGCCCTTCTGCCCGCTCACCGGCCGGCCCGCATCGTCGAAGACTTCGACCTTCATGCCGAGACCCGGGCCCTGTATCTCGCCGCGCCACACCGGGACCATCGGATTGCCGAGCACGAAGCATGAAATGAGATCGGTGCCGCCCGAGATCGAAGCGAGATGGAGGTCGCCCTTCACTTCGCGGTAGACGTAGTCGAAGCCCTCGGGCACGAGCGGCGAGCCGGTCGAGAGCATGGCCTTCATCGCCGTCAGCCGGTGCGACAGGCGCGGCCGCAGGCCGGCCTTCGCGGCGCTGTCTATGAATTTGGCGGAGGTGCCGAAGACCGTCATGCGCGCAGCGTCCGCGTAGTCGAACAGGATGCGCCCTCCCGCCAGAAACGGCGAGCCGTCGTAGAGCACGATCGCCGCGCGCGAGGCGAGGGCGGTGGCGAGCCAGTTCCACATCATCCAGCCGCAGGTCGTGAAATAGAACAGGCGCTCGCCGGGCTTGAGATCGACGTGCAGCTGGTGCTCCTTCAGGTGCTGGAGCAGCGTGCCGCCCGCGGGTGGTCGAAGGGAAACCGCTCGAACTGGATCTCGCGCGGGCGGTAGGGCGCCATCAGGTCGTGGACATTGATCGCACGGGGAATGTGCGAGATGCGGGGCCGCGGCTGCGAGTAGGGCACGACGACGATTCTCTCCACTGACGGCAGCCGCTCCGCGATCTCCGCAAGGCGCGGAAGCACGTCGATCGTCTTGCCGTTGTAGAAGTAGCCATCCGCGGAGAACAGCACCCGGGGCGCGATCTGGCCGAAGCGGTCGAGCACGCCCTGCACGCCGAAATCGGGGGAGCATGAGGACCAGACGGCGCCGAGGCTCGCCGTCGCGAGCATTGCGATCACAGTCCCCGGAACGTTCGGCATGTAGCCGGCGACGCGATCGCCGGGCCTGACGCCGATCTCGCGCAGAGCTTGCGAGAGGCGGGAAACCTCGGAATAGAGCTCGGCGCAGGTGACCGCACTCTTCAGCCGGTCCTCACCCCAGAATACGATTGCGGGCGAGCGGTCCCGGCGCCGCAGCAGGTTCTCGGCGTAATTGAGCCGCGCCTTCGAAAACCAGCGCGCGCCCGGCATGCGGTGCCCATCCACCAGCGCCGGCCCGTCGCCGGCGTCGCCAATAGCTCCACAGAACGACCAGACCGACTGCCAGAACTGGGCGGGCTCGGTAACGGACCACCGGTGCAGCTCCGCCGAATCGCGCGC
>JAHZNX010000354.1 GCA_020028375.1 Betaproteobacteria bacterium
GTGATGCACGGATACCGTCTTGATATCTCCGGCACGCGCATGCAGCGCATCGATGAACCCGATGTTGCCGTGGCCGCACAGCCCGA
Organism: Betaproteobacteria bacterium; assembly: GCA_020028375.1. Lineage (GTDB taxonomy): Bacteria > Pseudomonadota > Gammaproteobacteria > Burkholderiales > SG8-41 > SG8-41. The sequence continues at coordinate 87 of JAHZNX010000354.1, forward strand.
AGATGTACGGCACATTCTCGCGGATCAGGTAATCGACGATGACGCCCGCGCCATCGCGGACGGCCTTCGCAGGCTTGCTCGGTGCAGTCATGGGTTCTCTCCTGAATCTAGTCGACCGTGGCGCCGGAGTCCTTGACTACTTTCGCCCATTTCGCAATTTCCTCTCGCACGTAGCGCCCGAACGCATCCACCGGCATCGACCCGGGCTCCGCGCCGAGCGCGGCGAGCCGATCCATCAGGTCCGCCGCGCCCAAAATGGCGGCGACATCCGCGTTCAGCTTGGCGACGATATCTTTCGGCAGGGCCGCCGGACCGAACACACCGTACCAGGACGTGACCTCGAAGCCGGGCAGCCCGCTTTCGTCCACCGTCGGCGCCTCGGGCAGGAGGGTGGAGCGCGTCATGCCGGTAACGGCGATGACGCGGAGCCTGCCGGACGTGACATAGGGCATCGCCGGCGGCAGCCCGATCGAGGCGAGCTGCACCTGCCCGGACAGCAGCTCGGTGACCATCTGCCCGGAGCCGCCCTTGTAGGGTATGTGCACCATGCTCACTTTCGCCATGGTCTTGAAGAGCTCCAACGCGAGCCCGTTCGGCGAGCCGACTCCCGCGGATCCGAAGTTCAGCTGCCCGGGACGCGCCTTGGCGAGCGCGATCAGGTCCCTGACGTTCTTCACGGGCAGCGACGGGTGCACCACGATCGCGCTGGGATAGGTGGCGATCCGGTTCGCCGCAGCGAGGTCTTTCTCCAGATCGTAGGCGAGCTTCTGGTAGAGGCTCATGCCGATCGCGTGCGGCGTGCCGGCCACCAGCAGCGTGTAGCCGTCCGGCACGGCGCGGCTCGCCAGTTCCGCGCCGATGTGCCCGCCGGCCCCAACGCGGTTGTCCACGATGACCGACTGGCCCCAGCGCTCGCCCAACTTCTGGGCCGTCAACCGCGCGAGAACATCGGTCGCGCCGCCCGGTGCAAATGGAGCAATTAGCCGCACCGTCTTGGATGGATAGGGTTGCGCAAACAACGCCCCCGCTTGAAATAACGCTGCAGCGACCAGTGCGACAGCGAATCCCAGCTGAACGCAGTGCCATAAACCGGGCGTCCGCGCCCCGTCTCCGCCCCAACACCAACCCCCTCGCCGAGATCCGGTGCGCCGCCCTCGCGCGAACGGTGCGATCAACCTGACCGTCTTCACCGGAAAATTCTGCGCGTAGACGGGCGCCGCCAAGGATGCCGCGAGAAGGAACGCCAGTGCCAGGATTCGCATGTCTTAATCTCGTGTCGGAGTCCGCTTCGTGGTCGGCGGACGCATGGATTGCCTAGTGTAGAATCGTGGGCCGCAACTGCACAACAGGAATCCGATCATGAACGCGCCGCAGCAGACCCCCTCGCTCGCGAAGAACGTCAGCCCCATCTCTCACCTCGACCTGCCCGGCGCCGGCCAGGTCTACGTGGCGGGGAAGTACGCCTACGTCGGCCACATCACAAACAAAGAGGGGCTCGGCACCAGCATCCTCGACGTGTCCGATCCGAAAAAGCCGAAGCTGCTCTCGCAGATCCCGGTGGGCGACCCGGGTTCGCACAGCCACAAGGCGCGCGTCATCGGCGACGTCATGATCGTGAACGTCGAGCAGAACATGAGCGCGATCGGGCGCAAGGCAAGCGAGCTGCCCGGGTTGCGCGGTCAACTGCGCGCAGCGCTGGGGCGCGATCCGACTCATGCGGAGCTCGCGGAAAAGTTGAGCGTGAAGGCCTCCGACGTCGAAGCCGCCGAGGCGTTCGAGCAGCGCGCCTACGACCAGGGCGGCTTCAAGATCTACGACGTCTCGGACCGGGCGAAGCCCAGGCTCATCACGCACCACAAGACGCACGGGCGCGGCGTCCACCGTTTCGACATGGACGCGACCTACGCTTACATCTCGACCGAGATGCCGGGCTATGTCGGCAATATCCTGGTGATCTACGACATCCGCAACCCGGCGCGGCCCGAGGAGGTCTCGCGCTGGTGGCTGCCGGGGCAGCATCTGGCCGGCGGCGAGAAGCCGACCTGGCCGGGACGCCAGCACCGTCTGCATCACACGCTGCGCGTCGGCGACCGCCTTTATGCGGGCTGCTGGCACGGCGGCGTGCGCGTCGTGGACGTCTCGGACATCCGCAGTCCCAAGACAGTCGGCGCATACAACTACCACCCCCCCTTCCCCGAGCCCTCGCACACCTTCATGGGCCTGCCCAGGCCCCTGGACGGCCGGCAGATTGCGATCGCGATCGACGAGGAAGACCACGCTCACAGCGCGGAAGAAATGGCGAAGCGCCGCGGCCGGCCGCACGCCTGCCTGTGGGTGTTCGACATCGGCGACGTGAAGAACATCAAGCCGCTCTCGATCTTCGAGGTGAGCGAGCTCGACTCGCCGTGGAGCCGCGCTGCGCCGGGACGCTTCGGCGCGCACCAGTTCCAGGAGCACATGAAGGGCGGCGACACGCTCGTCTACTGCGCCTGGTTCGCGGGTCGAACGACGTGGACGTGGACGAGCGCGGGCTGATCTACCTCGGGGACCGCTACAGCGGGTTCGACATTCTCGAGTTCAGGCGGAATACGTGACGAATCAGTCGAGCTGGTAGACGCCGTTGTGCCCGAGCGACCGGGATCCCCGGGAATTCGGGAAGTACGTCAGCCCGTGGGGCTCCTTGTCAGTCGGGATCCGGGCAATGACCTTCCCGGTCGCCGTGTCGATGACCAGGACCGCCGAATGGTACCGGCTCGAAATCCACAGTTGCCTGCCATCGGGTGACAACTGCCCCATGTCCGGGCTGCCGCCGGTTTTCCACTTGGCAACAACCTTGCGGGTAGCAATGTCGATCACCGAGATGGAGCCCTCCTCCCGGTTGCTCGCGTAGATCAGTTTCTCGTCGTGGCTCAGCAGCAGGCCATGCGTGCCGCGGCCCGTGGGGATGAACTCGATCATCTTCCAGGCGTCGGGGTCCACGACGAATACGCCGTGAACGCCCTGATCGGCGATGAATATGAGATTCTGGCGCGGTGGTCGCACCACGTCGACCGGCAGCTTACCGAGCGCCATGTCGGCCACGAGTTCGAGCCTCTTCAGGTCCACCTTGACGATGCGGCCCGACCATTCGCAGCTCGCGACGAGGTAGCTGCCGTCGCGGCTGAACGCCAGGTGGTCGACACCGGGCCACTCCACGGGAACGCTCTTGATCAATTTCCAGGTCCGGAGATCGCGGAAGTCGATGCGCTTGTGGCGCTCGGCCACCACGACCGCCATCTTCCCGTCCGGCGTGAAGTACAGATTGTACGGATCCTCGACGGGGATCTCGCCGCTGATCTCGCCCGTCATGGGATCGATCACGGTCAGCGAGTTTCCCCCCGTGTTGGTGACATACAGCTTCGTCAGGTCCCACGACGGCGTGACGTGGTGGGGGAAGCGGCCGACGCTGTGGGTCGCGATGATCTTGAACGTCTTCGGGTCAATGACGTGCAACGTATTTCCGACCGCGCTCGGCACGTAGACCCGCTCGGGGTAGCGTCCCAGTGCGCTCTTCCCGGCCTCCGCGGACATAGCCGGCTCGATGCCCCAGTGGCCAAAAAAAAGCAGCGTTGCCGCTGCCAGGTACGCCCGTCTCATCTGGTGGTCTTCCAATGTGCGCTCTCCCTCCGAAACGGATCAGTGAAGTTGCCGAAGTGATCAGGATATGCCCGTCGCAGCAAAGACTTTCTTTGCCGCGTCCGAGCTGAGGCTTGCCGCGAGCTTCCGCGCGGCGTCCGGCGCCTGGCTCGAGCGGGTGGCGGCGGCGTCGTAGCTCGTCACGTTCTGGATGTCGTCGGGCAACGGCGCGGCGTCTTCGCTCCCAGCGCGTCCTTCAGCCCGAGCTTCTCCAGGAGCTTTGCCGAATAGATCCCGCTGGAGGCCTTGTTGTGCACGACCGCGCTCGCGCCGAGGAGCGCGCGCTTAAACGCCGCGGTGTCACCGAGCGCCGGCGCCGCCGCTTTCGCGTGCACCACCACGCCCATGCGCGAGCGGCCCACGAAGCCGCGGCTCTCGGCGACGATCTTTCCCAGCTTCTGGAATTCGTCCATCGCCGCGGGCGGCGCGACGACGACATCCGCCGCCTCACCGGCCGCGACGCGCCGCCGGATCTCGGGCGCCGTCGCGAACTCGACCTTCACCGCGTTCCCCGATTCGCGCTCGAAGTCGGCGGCAATCCTCGCCACCCCGCGCTTCACCGCCCCGGCGCTCAGCACCTTCAGCCCGTCACCCGCCACTTCGTCACCATCGTCATTCCGCCTTGGCGCCGGATTCCTTGATCACTTTCGCCCAGCGCGGGATCTCGATCCGCATGGTATCGGTCAACTGCTTCGGTTCGCCACCGATGATGTCGGAACCGAGAGTCATCAGCCGCTCGCGCATGTCGGCCGCCTGCAGGAGCTTGTTGAACTCGCGATTGAGCCGCGCAATCACCGCCTGTGGCGTGCGCGCCGGCACCACGACCCCGTGCCAGGTGATCGCATCGAACCCCGGCACGCCCGCTTCCGCCACCGTCGGCAGATCGGGAAAGCTGGCGGAGCGCCTGGCGGTAGTGACCGCGAGCGCCCTCACCTTGCCCGCCTTGATCTGGGGCTGCACCGAAAGCGAGGTCGCGAAAATGAACTGGCATTCGCCCGAGAGCACGGCGAGGACCGCGGGCCCGCCGCCCTTGAAGGGGACGACGACGAAGTTGATCCCGGCCATGGTCTTGAACAGGTCGGCTGCGAGATGGCCAGTCGTGCCCGCGCCCGGCGACGCGTAGTTGAGCTGCCCCGGCTTCGATCTCGCAAGCGCAACCAGGTCCTTGACCGAATTCACCGGCACCGAAGGATTGACGACCAGGATGTTCGGCTGCGAGGCGACCAGCACCACCGGCGCAAAGTCCTTCACGGGATCGAAGCCGATCTTCGGATACAGGCTGACGTTGACGGCGAGTATGCCGTTATTGCCCAGCAGCATCGTGTAGCCGTCGGGCGCGCTGCGCGCCACGATCTCCGCGGCGATGTTGCCTCCCGCGCCCGGGCGGTTGTCGACCACCACCGGCTG
>JAHZNX010000114.1 GCA_020028375.1 Betaproteobacteria bacterium
ATCGTGTCCGCGTTGAATCTCGAGATCCGGGCGGAGGACATCGACCCGGAAGCCCCTCTTTATGGCGAAGGGCTCGGCCTGGATTCGATCGATATCCTGGAGCTGGCGCTCGCGGTCTCCCGGGCCTACGGCATCAAGCTGCGCTCCGACGACGAGAATAACCGCAAGATCTTCAGCTCCCTGCGCAGCCTGAACCATCACATCCGGCAGCGCCGATGACCCGGTCCGCCGGCGCGTGGGGGCAGGCGGCCGCGGTGGCTGCGTTCGTGTCGTGCCAGCTGCTCGCGCACCTGGCGCTGGTCGAAGAAGCGGGCGGGGCACTTCGTCTCGCGCTGCTCTTGATGCCCCTGATTGCGCTGACGTACTGGACGCTCGCACACGCCACCAACAAGCTTGCGTGGCTGGCGGTCCTGATCGCCGCCGCCGTGGTGACCGGGGCACTGGAACAGGCGCGCGCGGGAACGTGGGGGCTCGCGCTTCTCTACGGAGCACCGCATGCCGCCGCGTACCTCGCCCTGCTGTGGCTATTCGGGCGCACGCTGCTGCGTGGCCGGGACGCGCTCGTCACACGGGTGGCGCGCCGGGTCCACGGCGCGATTACGCCCGAGATCGAGGCGTACACGCGCGCGGTCACGCTCGCCTGGTGCCTGTTTTTCGCCGGGCAGGTGGCCGTCTCCGCGCTGCTGTTTGCTTTTGCTCCGCTCGAAGCATGGTCGCTGTTCGTCAACGTGCTGAATGTCCCGCTCCTCGTGCTCATGTTCGGGGCGGAGTACCTGTACCGGGTGACGCGCTACCCCAATCATCCGCGGACCACGATCCCCGGCATGCTGCGCGCATTTGCCAAGGACGCCTCCGGCACGGCAAGCGGCGCCGCCCGCTAGCGTGACCGTATGGTGACGCTCCCCCTGATACGCGGCTTCAAGCCCGGCGGCGTGTTTGCCTGGAGGGACGGACGCACCATCGGCGTCGAGGAATTTCTGTGCGACGTCGTGCGACTCGCCGCCCGGCTCCCCGGCCGTCGCCATGTGCTCAACCTGTGCGCCGATCGCTACCGGTTCGCCGTGGGTTTCGCCGCTGCGCTGTCGCGCCGGCAGGTGAGCCTGTTGCCTCCAAACGAAACGCCAGACACGATCGCGCGGCTGGTTTCGCAGTATCCCGAACTCTATTGCCTGTGCGACCGCACGGCGGGCCCCGCGGGCCTCGAGACGGTTTCGGTCCCGGAGCCTGCTACGGGCGCGCCGGAAATTTCGGTGGTGCCGGCGCTACCCGAGGCGCACGTGGCGGCGATACTTTTCACCTCGGGATCGACCGGTCAACCCCTGCCTCACCGCAAGACCTGGGGCAGCCTCGTCCGCTGCGCCATTTCCGAGATCGAGTGCCTGGACATGCACCCGCTGTCCGGCATGACGGTGCTTGCCACGGTGCCGCCTCAGCACGCGTACGGGCTGGAGAGCACGGTGATGCTGGTGATGCAGGGTGGCCTTGCGCTTCACGCCGGGCGGCCGCTGCTCCCGGCCGACGTCCGCGCGGCGCTCGCGGGACTGCCGCGGCCGCGCGCCCTGGTCACCACGCCCGTGCACCTGCGCGCGCTGCTCGCGGAGCCCGACGCGCTGCCGCCGGCGGACCTCGTCCTGAGCGCGACGGCCCCGCTCTCGCCGCAGCTTGCCGCGGAGGCGGAAGCGCGCTTCGGCGCGCCGCTCTACGAAATCTACGGATGCACCGAGGCGGGCGGAATCGCCGCCCGCCGCACCATCGAGTCGGTCGAGTGGCGCGCGATGCGGGACGTCGCGCTGCGCACCGACGGCGCCGGCACCTGGGTGAAGGGCGGGCACGTCGAGAGCGAGGAGCTGCTTGCGGACGTGATCGAGCTGCTCGACCCCGGGAGGTTCCTGCTCCACGGGCGCACCGCGGACCTCGTCAACATCGCCGGCAAGCGGACCTCGCTCGCGCACCTCAATTACCATCTGAACTCGATCGAGGGCGTGCGCGACGGCGCGTTCGTCGTTCCCGAGGAAAACGGGGAGGACGTCGCCCGGCTGACGGCGTTCGTGGTGGCGCCCGGCCACACCACTGAGTCGTTGATGAGCGCACTGCGCCAGCGCATCGACGCGGCCTTTCTGCCGCGCCCGCTGCGCTTCGTGGACGCGCTGCCGCGCAATGCGACCGGCAAGCTCCCGCGCCAGGCGTTCGCCGAGCTCGAGTCGGAACTGGCCCGGAAAGCGGGGTAGGGTTTGGCCGCCGCCGAGCGTTCGTTTCCCGCCGATCATCCCGCCGCGCAGGGTCATTTTCCCGGCAATCCCGTGATCCCCGGCGCCGTGCTGCTTGCCGTGACGCTGCCGGCGATCGAGGAGGGGCTCGGGGTGAGCCTTTCATCCTGGCGCCTGCGCTCGGCGAAATTCCTCGCGCCCGCCCGTCCCGGCGATCACGTCACGATCGAGTTCGCGCGCTCGGCCGACGGCGGGATCCGCTTCGCGTGCGCGGTGGGGCAGCGCACGCTGCTGAAGGGCGAGCTGCAATGCAACACCGGCCCGGCGGAGGCGTGAGCGGGCAGTCCCTTTCCTCGTGGGCAACGCGGCCCGAGCGCGGCAACGCCGCCGTCATCCGCGGCGCCGTGCGGCTTGCTCTGGCGCTCGGCCGTCCCGCGGCGTGGCTGCTGCTGCATGTCGTCAGCCTGTACTTCATGGCGGTGTCCGCGGCGGACCGGGCGGCATCCCGGCAATACCTGCGCCGGGCGCTCGGCCGCGAGCCGGGGCTCGCCGACGTGTTCCGTCACTTCCACGCGTTCGCGACCACGATACTCGATCGCGTCTACCTGTTGAACGATCAGTACGACCGGTTCTCGGTGCGCGTCCACGGGGAGGAGATCGTGGCGGGGATGCTGGCGCGGGGCGAGGGCTGCCTGCTCGTCGGCGCGCATGTGGGCAGCTTCGAGATCGTGCGCTTCGTGGGCCGCGCGGCGCGGGCCCTGCGCGTCGCCCTGGTCATGTACGAGCGCAACACGAGGACGCTCAATACCGCGCTGGACGCAATCAATCCCGACCTCGCCATGCGCGTCATCGCGCTGGGGAGCGTCGATTCCATGCTTCAAGTCGAGAACGCGCTTGCTGAGGGCGAGTTCGTCGGCATGCTGGCGGACCGCGCCATAGAAGGCGAGAGCACCATTGCCTGCCCGTTCCTGGGCACACCCGCCCGCTTTCCGGCAGGGCCGTTCCGCATCGCCGCGATGCTCGGCCGGCCGGTCGTGCTGATGTTCGGCATTTACCGGGGCGGAAACCGCTACGACGTGCATTTCGAGTGGCTTGCCGGTTCCGGACCGAACGCCCGGAAAGACCGCGACGGCGCGATCGGGGAGATGCTGCGGCAATACGTCGCCCGGCTCGAGCATTACTGCCGGATCGCGCCGTATAACTGGTTCAACTTCTATGATTACTGGAGTTAGGCGTCTGATCCTGCCGCTTGCCGCGCTGATGGCGGCGGCCGTCGGTGCGCCGCCGGCTGCTGGCGCCGACCTGGGCGTGGAAGAGCTGATGCGCAGCCTCGCGCAGGTCCGTTCGCGCACCGCGCGCTTCGTCGAACGCAAGCAGGTGGCGATACTCAACACGCCGCTGGAATCGTCCGGGACGCTCGTCTACACCGCTCCCGGGAGGCTCGAGAAGCACACGGTCGCGCCGCGGGCGGAGAGCCTGGTGCTGGACGGCGACCGGCTCACGCTGGAGGACAAGGGGCGCGACCAGAAGCGGACGTTCGCGCTGCCGGAGTATCCCATGATCCAGGCGTTCGTCGAGGGCGTGCGCTCGACGCTCGCCGGCGACCTTGCCACGCTCAGCCGCTTCTACCAGGTCGCTCTCGAAGGCAACGAGCGCCGCTGGCGCTTGCTGCTCAGGCCGCGCGAGCAGCGGATGCAGGATTTCGTCAGCGAGATACGCATCTCGGGCAGCCTCGACCGGATCCGCACCATCGAGATCGTCGAAACCGAGGGCGACCGCTCGGTGATGACCATCACGAGCGACGCGCCTTAGAGCACCTGACAGAATGACCGACCCTTCTTTACTCCCCTCCTTTTCAAGGAGGGGTGGATGCGAAGCAGACGGGGTGGTTACGTGGGTACGCCTTGCTCCCACCACCCCGCCCGCTTGCGCGGGCACCCCTCCTCGGGCAGGAGGGGAATTCATTTTGTCAGGCGCTCTTGGCCAAGAAACCCAATAAGCCGCAGATAAACAGATGAACGCGGACAAGATCCTCAAATCATCGCCGTGGGCGGTCGCCGGCTGGCTCGCGTTCGTGACCGCGTGCGCCGCCGTCATCGCCCGCACCGAGTTCACGACGGACATTTCAGCGTTCCTGCCGCGCTCGCCGACGCCCGGGCAGCGGGTCCTGGTGGAGGAGCTGCGCGACGGCGTCGTGTCGCGCCTGATCCTGATCGGGATCGAAGGTGCCGCGCCGGAAACGCTGGCGCAGGCGAGCAAGCGGTTTGCCGCGGACCTGCGCCGCAGCGAAAAATTCGCTTCCGTCGCCAACGGAGAGGACACAGGACTCTCGGGGGACCGTGAGTTCGTGTGGCGCTACCGCTACCTGCTGAGCCCTGCCGTCGTGCCCGAGCGCTTCTCCGCCCGCGGACTGCGCGAGCGCCTCGAAGAGCACCTGCAGCTGCTCGGCTCGTCCGCCGGTCCGATGGTGCGGCGGAGCCTGCCGCGCGACCCCACCGGCGAGCTCAGGGAGCTGATCGAGCCGCTGGAAGGACAAGGGCGGCCCGCGACGCGGGAGGGCGTATGGTTTGCGCGCGAGGGCGTGCGGGCGCTGCTCGTCGCGCAGACCCGGGCCGCCGGTTATGACATCCACGCGCAGGAGCGCGCTCTGGCGTCCATCCGAAGCTCATTCGCGCAAGCGGCCGGCGGGAGCAGGGCGGTCTTGCTGCTGTCAGGTCCCGGGGTGTTCTCGGTCAGCGCGCGTGCCGCCATCAGGGGCGACGCGCTGCTGTTTTCGCTGATCGCCTCGGCGCTCATCGCGGGCCTGCTGCTCGCGCTGTTCCGTTCACCGCGCGTGGTCGGGCTCTCCCTGTTGCCGGTCGCTACCGGCGCGGCGGCCGGAGTCGCGGCGGTCAGCCTCGGCTTCGGCACGGTCCACGGGATCACGCTCGGATTCGGGGTGACGCTGATCGGCGAAGGCGTGGACTACGCCATCTATCTCTTCACGCATTCCGCACCCGGCGTCCCGCCGCGCGCGGCGCTCGGCCGCATCTGGCCGACGCTGCGCCTCGGCGTGCTGACCTCGATCCTCGGCTTCAGCGCGATGCTGTTCTCCGGATTCACCGGGCTCGCCCAGCTCGGGCTCTTTTCGATCACCGGGCTCGTCGTCGCAGTCGCCGCCACGCGCTGGGTGCTGCCGGCGCTGCTGCCGCAGGGGTTCGCGCCAAAGGTGACAGGCGCTTTCGTGCCGGCGGCGATGGCTCTGGAGCGGGGCGCGCCGCGGCTGCGCTACCCGCTCCTTGCCGCGGTTACGCTTGCCGCCGCCTTGCTTGCCGCCCAGCGCGGGCCGCTGTGGAGCGAGGATCTCTCCAGTCTGAGCCCTGTGCCCCGGTCCGATCAGCTGCTGGACCAGCGGCTGCGGCGGGATATCGGGGCGCCCGACGTCCGCTATCTCGTGGTGGTCCGGGAGCGGGAGGAGGAGGCCGCGCTGCAGGGGGCGGAGGCGGTGGCGGCGGCGCTGCGCAACGCGGTTCGGCGCGGCCTGCTCGAAGGCTACGACTCGCCGTCCACGTGGCTGCCGAGCCGGGCCGCGCAGGCCGCCCGCCAGGCGGCGCTGCCTGTGCCGGGCACGTTGCGCAAGAACCTCGCGCAGGCGCAGCGCGGCCTGCCGTACCGGGCCGGGACGTTCGAGCCCTTCCTCGAGGATGCGGCGGCCGCGAAGAAGCTGCCATTGATCGACCACGCCACCTTGCGGGGCACCGGGCTCGCGCTCAAGGTCGAAACGCTGCTCGTGCGGCGGGACGACGGCTGGACGGCGCTGCTGCCGTTGCGCGGAGTGGCGGACGCCGCCGCCCTCGCCCTGGAGATTGGCGCCGTCGCGGGCGCGCCGGCGGTCCTGCTCGATCTGAAGCGCGAGTCCGATGAGCTCTACGGGAGCTATCGAAGGGAAGCGGTCGTCTACTCGCTCGCGGGCGCCGCCGCGATCATCGCACTCCTGCTCGCGACGCTGCGCTCGCCGCGCCGCGTGTACGACGTCGTGGCGCCGCTTGCGGCCGCCGTCGTCGTGGTCACGGGCCTGTTGGCGCTGGGCGGGCACACGCTGTCGATCTTTCACCTCGTGGGGCTGCTGCTGGTGGTCGCGGTCGGATCCAACTACTCGCTGTTTTTCGACCGGCAGGCAATCTCCGCCGCGGACCGCGGCCGCACCCTGGTGTCGCTGATCTTCGCCGCCGTGACTACCATGATCGGGTTCGGGGTGTTGTCGTTCTCCAGCGTACCGGTCCTCAACGCGATCGGCTCGACGGTCGGCCTCGGCGCGCTGCTCGCGCTTTCCTTTTCCGCGATCCTGCAGCGCCGCGAGATCGGCGCCGCGGGCGACGCCCGTGCCTGGCGCCCCGCGCCCGCGCTGGAGCTGACCCTGATGCTGCACGCCGCAGGAGCGCTCGTGCTGGTATTGCAGCCGGCGCTGTGGCCATGGGTGCTCGCCGCGATCGCCGCCAATCACCTGCTGCTCGCGGCGGCGGTGCTGTGGCCGCGCGGGCAGGCGCTGGGATCCAACCTCGCCCGCCTGCCGGCGTCGGCCGCCAGTCGCAATGAGGTCTGCCTCACGTTCGACGACGGCCCCGACCCGGAGGTCACGCCGCGGGTGCTCGATCTCCTCGACCGCCACCGGGCGAGCGCAAGCTTCTTCTGCGTCGGCGAGCAGGCGCAATCGTGCCCGCAGCTCGTGAAGGAGATCGCACGCCGGGGCCACAGCGTGGAGAATCACAGCCAGCGCCATTCCCCCGTCTTCGCTTTCTACGGGCCGTGGCGCCTGAAGCGCGACGTCGAGGCGGCGCAGGCCGTGATCGCCGGCCTCACCGGCCGGCCCCCCGAGTTCTTCCGCGCCCCCGCGGGTTTCCGCAGCCCGCTGCTCGATCCGGTGCTCGCGCAGTGCGGGTTGCGCTACGTGTCGTGGACGCGGCGCGGCTTCGATGCCGTGGACGGCGACGTCCAGCGGGTCGCCGCGCGCCTCACGCGCGGGCTCGCCGCCGGTGACGTGCTGGTTTTGCACGACCGCGCGTACCGGCGGGGGCAGGCAGGCGAGCCGGCAGCGCTGGCCGTTCTTGCCGCCGTGCTGGAGCGGATCGCGGGGGCCGGGCTCAAATGCGTTTCCCTGCCCGCCGCGTGTGGCCGTGGACCGGCAGCTTAGCTCGCTCTTTGACGCCGCGACCCGTCCCTACCTCAGGGCGGGGTCTCCCTACCTGGGCGCGGGGTTCTATTACTGGCAGTTCGCCCGCGGCAAGCTGCGCTACGACCCGGT
>JAHZNX010000115.1 GCA_020028375.1 Betaproteobacteria bacterium
GCACACCAGCATCATGGGCGTGATCACCAGCGTGAAGTAGTACATGAAGAAATCGTAGCTCGGGGAGAGCGCGGTCATGACGAGGCCCATGCCGGCGAAGGCGAGCCCGGTCAGGAACACGACCGGGATCGCCCACAGCGCGAGGGCCGAGTGCGTCAGCCCCAGCGCCCAGGCCACCAGCAGCACCGCCATGCCCGACAGAAAGCTCTTGCTCGCGGCCCACACCGTTTCGCCCAGCACCACGTCGTCGAGCGTCACCGGGGCATTCATGATCGCGTCCCACGTCTTCTGCACGTGCATGCGCGAGAAACCCGAGTACATCGCCTCGAACGTGGCGCTCATCATGACGCTCGAGCAGACCGTGCCAGTGGCGAGGAACGCGATATAGGGCATGCCGTCCACCTCGGCGAGCATCGCGCCGAGCCCGTAGCCGAGCCCCAGCATGTAGAGCATCGGATCGGCGAGGTTGCCGAGCATCGAGGGTATCGCAAGCTTGCGCCACACGAGGGCGTTGCGGCGCCACACGTGGAAATGGCGCAGGCTGAATGCAGGGATTGCCAGTGTTTTCGCGTTCATGTCGGGTCCTCAGTCTCTCAATTCGCGGCCGGTCAATTTAAGAAAGACGTCCTCCAGGTTGGCGTGGCGGTGCAGGTAGCGCAGGTCCTCGCGGCGCTCGAGGTCCTGGACCAGCGGAGCGGCATCGCGCGCGTAGCAGAAGACGGTCTCGCCCGCCTGCTCGCAGCGCTCGCTGCGGGCCTGGCCGAACTCGCGCGCCCAGCGCTCGGCGCCGTCGCCATAGATCTCGACCACCTGCGGCTCGATGTTGCCCGCGATCAGCTCGCGCGGGGCGCCGCGCGCGATGATGCGGCCGCGGTCCATGATCGCGAGGCGATGGCACAGTCGCTCGGCTTCGTCCATGAAGTGCGTAGTCAGGAAGATGGTCTTGCCCTGCGCGAGCAGCCGCCGCAGCCGCTCCCAGATGAGGTGCCGCGCCTGCGGGTCGAGGCCGGTCGTGGGCTCGTCGAGAAAGATGAGATCGGGATCGTTGACGAGCGCGCGCGCGAGCGTCAACCGCCGCTTCATGCCGCCCGACAGCGTCTGGATGCGCGACGCGGCGCGCGCGCCGAGACCCGCGAACTCGAGCAGGGCGGGTATGCGCGCGCGGACTTCGGGCTCGCTCAACCCGAAGTAGCGGCCGTACACCAGCAGGTTCTCTTCCACGGTGAAGTCGGGATCGAGATTGTCCGCCTGCGGCACGACGCCGATGCGGCGCCGCGCTTCCCGGGCTCGCGCCGGCACCGGCATCCCGAGCACCTCGATCTCCCCGCCGTCGGGGTCGATCAGTCCGAGGCACAGGCGCAGCGTCGTGGTCTTGCCGGCGCCGTTGGGCCCGAGGAGTCCGAAGCACTCCCCCGCTTCGAGCGCGAGGTCGATGCCGGCGACCACCTCGTGCTCGCCGTAGCGCTTGCGCAGCCCCGCGGCGCGCAGGTGGACGGAGTTCCGGATACTCATTCAGCCCGGCGTGCGCCCCTCATGTTTCCGCCTCCGGGCGGCCGAAATAGCGCGTGACGATATCGGCGAGGAGGTTCAGCCGGCCGTGGAAGAAATGCTCGCCCCCTGGAACCACCACGACCGGCAGGTTCTGCGGGCGCGCCCATTCGAGCACCGCGGCGAGCGGCACCACGTCGTCCAGTTCGCCGTGGACCACCAGCGTATCGCGCGGAACGGACTCGGCCGGAAAGCGGCTTACGGCCGGCCCCACCAGCACCAAGGCCTGCGGGTGCAGCCGCTGCGCGGCCCGCGTCTGTACGAAGCCGCCGAAGGAGAAGCCCGCGAGGACGAGCGGAAGCTCTCCGTATTGACGCTTCAGGTGGCCCGCGACGGCGATCAGGTCCTCGGTCTCGCCGCGGCCTTCGTCATGGCCGCCCGCGGTGGCGCCGACGCCGCGGAAATTGGGCCGCGCCGCAACGTAGCCAAGCGCAAAAAACGCCTTGGCGAGGGTGGTCACCACCTTGTTGTCCTTGGTGCCGCCCTGCAGCGGATGGGGGTGTGCGATCAGCGCGATGCCGCGGCGCGCGCCGCCGGGATCGTTGACGTCGGTCTCGATCGCGCCCGCCGGCCCCTCGATCATCACCCGCGTCAGCGAGGCTGCGGGCAGGGGACGGACTGCGACGGACGACATCAGGCGCAAACGGGAAATGGGTTTCGCTGTTTCCTCAGATGCGCAGCCGCGAGACGATGCGGCCGTGGACGATATGCTCGTCGATGATCTCGTCGATGTCGTCCCGGTCGACGTAGGTGTACCACACCGCCTCGGGGTAGATCACCATCACCGGGCCTTCCTTGCAGCGGTCGAGGCAGCCCGACTGGTTGACCCGCACCTTGCCGGGGCCGGAGAGCTTCAGCTGCTTCACGCGGTCCTTGGCGTAGTCGCGCATCTTCTGCGAGCCGCGGTCGTTGCAGCACTGCTCCCCGTTGTCGCGCTGGTTGCAGCAGAAGAACACGTGCCTGGCGTAATAGCTCATAGTGAATTCAGGCGTTTCCCGAATTGAACGGCGCCCCTGCCCGCGGCGTCCGTTCGAATTCGGAGTGATGCAGCCGTCCTTTGCGACGCCGCGATTGGAATTATAGACGATGCCGGCGCGCGCCGAGCGCGTAGATCAGGTAGCCGGTTGCGAGCAGCGGCCACAGCTCGGACAGCGCGCGCACGATGCCGGAGAAATTCAGGAAATGGCTGGCGCCGCGCGCGAGCAACCGCGGTGGCACGCTGTGGTAGGGGTTGTCGGGGGCAAGATTGATCGCAACCGTCGCGACCACGATGCACGCCGCCGCGGCGGCGAGCTGCACGGGGCGCGCCATCCGCACGGCGCCCCACAACAGGAGCCAGCCCGCGGCGAGCCCGAGCAGGACGCCGGGCGTGAGCCAGGCGAGCGGGGCGGACGCTTGCACGACGGCGACGGCGCTCACGATCTTCAAGGCGAGCGCCGTGCCGATCACCGCGGCGATTACGAGCATGGGCCGATCGTTCTCGCGCATGAGCGCGGACAGCATGAGCCCGATTCCCAGCAGGCTGAACATGACCACCGCCGCTTCGCTGCCCAGCGCGAGCCACGGCGTGTGGACGAAGGTGGGGGGCAGGTCCAGCGTGGCGCGCAGCGCCCCCGTGCCGAACAGCTGCGCGGTGGGGTGAAACGGCGTGACGAGCCACAGTCCGACGATCACGAGTCCGGCGTCGGCCGGCATGCCCTCGAGGAACAGGCGGTGGCGCGCGGAATGGATCCTGCCGCCGATGAGCTGCGCGGGGGCCAGCAATGGCGCAGCCATCGCGCCGAGCATGGCGCCCAGGCTGTTGGCGAGCAGATCGACGTTGGAGGCGATGCGGGCGGGCAGGAACATCTGCGCCAGCTCCATCGCGACGGAGAGTGCCGCGGCGGTGAGCGTGGCGGCGGCCGCCCCACGCGCGGCACCGTAACGCGCCCCGTAGCCGATCGAGAGCAGCAGGCCGAGCGGAACGTAGGCGGCGAAGTTCACTGCGACGTCCTGCAGCGTGATGAAGCGCGGCCACGGTGCGGAGAGGAAATGCAGGATCTCCTCCGGCGGCCAGCGCCAGCCGCGAAACGGCTGCAGGCTGGCGTAGCCGAGGACGAGCAGATAAGCTACTGCGAGTATCCACGCCAGCCGCACGATATGCGGCGAGAATCCTTCACGCGCTTCGTGTTGATCCTGTTTCCTGTCCGGCATGGACTTTACATTGCTCATTGAGGCGAATTAAGGCGCGCCTGGCGACGGGCGTCGCTCTCGAGTTCGCCGCGTGTAACGTCATGCAATTTTATGACATCTTCAACGGCGATGCCGATGGCATCTGCGCCCTGCAGCAGCTGCGGCTGGAGGAGCCGCGCGCGAGCGTGCTGGTGACGGGCGTCAAGCGCGACGTGCGGCTGCTCGAGCGGGTGAACGCCGCGGCCGGCGACGAGCTCACGGTGCTCGACATCTCGCTCAAGTCCAACGCCGGCGACCTCAAGCGGCTGCTCGGCGCCGGCGCGCGGCTGCGCTGGTTCGATCACCACGCCGCGGGCGAGCTGCCGCAGCACGCCAACCTGAAGGCATTCATCGACACCGCACCGGACATCTGCACCAGCCTGATCGTGGACCGCTATCTGGGCGGCCGCCAGAGAATCTGGGCGGTCGTAGCGGCCTTTGGCGACAATCTCCACGGACCGGCGCAGCGCGCGGCGGCAGGGCTCGAGCTCGACGCGGCCGACCTCCAGCGCCTGCGCGAGCTTGGCGAATGCATGAACTACAACGCCTACGGCGACAGCGTGGAGGACCTCCACTACCATCCGGCCGACCTCTTCGAGATCGTGAGCAGCTACCGCGACCCACGCGATTTTGTGGAGGGTGAGCCGGTATTCGAGGTGCTGAAGAACGCCCTTGCCGACGATCTCGACCGCGCCCGCGCGCTCGCGCCGAGCGCGGCGTCGGCGCATGTGGAGCTCTACGTGCTGCCGGATGCGTCCTGGAGCCGGCGCATCCACGGCTTCTTCGCCAACCAGCTCGCGCGCACCCGCCCGCGGCGCGCGGTCGCCCTGCTGGTCGCCCGGCACGGCGGTTATACCGTGAGCGTGCGCGCGCCGCTCGAGCGCCCGCACGGCGCGGACGCGCTCTGCCTCAAGTTCGAGACCGGAGGCGGCCGGCAGGCCGCGGCCGGCATCAACTGGCTGCCGGAAGCGGATTACCCGCGCTTCCTCGCCGAGTTCAGCAAGACGTTTTCAAGTTGAGCCCGGAAGACCCGTGGTTTGCGGGTCGCTCGTAACGCCGCTGTTCACCGGTCACTTGTCAGTGGATTGGGCCGGCGCCGCGCGGTGAGCAGGAAGCCCTCGAGCAGGACGTAGGCGCAGCCCAGCATCCCGACCGCGACGGCGGTCCCCGCCCACTCCTGCGTGCAGGCGCCGACGCAGGTCAGGTAGCGCTGCATGATGTAGATCGCATAGGTCCAGGCAAGCGCGTTCGGCACCAGGATCAGGAAGGCGAACAGCCTGAAGGTCGCGCGCGCGAGCGCGTGCTGCGGAATCTGCGAGCGGAAATGCCCGGTGGCGAACTGCCAGCAGCGCAGCGGCACCCCGGCGAGCGCGATCACGCCCGCGGTCACCGCCAGCGACACGAGCAGCATGTTGATCATGTCACGATTCCAGCGCTTTCCCGATCGGCACCCGCCGCGCGCGCCGTCTCGAAAACGTTCATTTCTATCGTCGCGAATGCGACCAGCCACAAAGCGGCGTCGTAAGCGTCAAACCAATCGCCGAGCCAAGCCCAGGCGAGGGCCACCGCGCCCAGGCCGGCGTAGAGCACCGCCGCGGCGGCCGCGAAGGGCACCCGGTACGCTGCAACGGCCGCAGGTCGGCGAACGCCCACTTCCAGCAGCACCACCACCGCAATCCAGAGCGCGCTGTTGGCGGCGTCGAGCCACTCGTTATTGTAGAGGAAGCCCGCCGCGGCGGCTCCGATCGCTGCGAGAGCAGCCAGGCGGAACGCATGCACGGCGGCGACGGCGGATCGTGCGCGCAGTGCCCGGCCGGAACCGGTTTCCAGCTGGAAGAGCGCGAGCAGCACGAGCCACGCAATCGAATCGATTCCTTCACTGAGCGTGCCGGAACCGAGATAGATGGCCGCATTCAGCACTAGCAGCGCGAACACCGCTGCCGTGAACCACGACCTCGCCTTCATCAACTCCCCTCCTATTCAAGGAGGGGTGGATGCGAAGCAGACGGGGTGGTTACGTGACACCCCTTGCGCCCACCACCCCGCCCGCAAACCCCTCACCCCCGCCCCTCTCCCGAGTGGAGAGGGGAGGCTCAAAATTCCCTTCCCCTGCATGGGGGAAGGGCATGGGATGGGGGCTGGCGGGCACCCCTCCTCATTCAGGAGGGGAGCTCATATTTGTCAGGCGCTCTTGGAGCCTGCCTTGGCGCCGTACCACTGCGGTGCAAGGGAACCGAAGAGCATGCCGGCGATGCTCGCCAGGAGTCCCGCGAGCTGCGGCGGGAAGAGCCCGTCGGGGGCGGCGATCTCGAGCGCGATCCAGACGATGAGCCCGCCCACGATCGCGGCGAGCGCCCCCTGGGCAGTTGCGCGCGGCCAGTAGATGCCGGCCGCGAGCGGAACGAAGGCCGCGACCAGCGTGACCTTGTAGGCGTTCACCACCATTTCGTAGATGGTCGAGTCGGAGTTGAGCGCGAATACGGTGACGCCCACGGCGAACGCGGCAACGACGATGCGCATCGTCATCAGCAACCTGCGGTCGCCGACCTCTCCACGCAGGAACCTCTTCAGGATGTTCTCGGTCACGATCACCGAGGGCGCGAGGAGCGTCGCGCTCGCGGTGCTCATCACCGCTGACAGCAGCGCCCCGAAGAACAGCACCTGTGCCAGGAGCGGAGTATGCGTGAGGATGAGCGTGGGCATGATCTGCTGATGATCCTTCTCTATCAGCCGCGCGACCATCGCGGGATCGATGAGCGTCGCCGCGTATGCGATGAAGATTGGAATGAACGCAAACAGGAAATAGGCCGTGCCGCCCAGCACCGATCCGGCAACCGCCACGCGCTCGTTGCGGGCGGCGGTCACGCGCTGGAACACGTCCTGCTGCGGGATCGAGCCGAGCATCAGCGTGACGGCGGCCCCGGTAAAGGCGAGAACGTCGCGCGCCTCCGGCTTCGGCCAGAACTCGAGCTTCCCCGCGGCGTGAGCGTGGGCGACTACCGTGCCCGCGCCGCCGGCCAGGCCGGCGACGAGCACGAAGATGTAGAGCAGCCCGACGACGATGACCGCCATCTGCACCATATCCGTCCACGCCACCGAGTACATCCCTCCCCGCAGCGTATAGGCCAGCACGACCGCCGCCCCGATCACGGTCCCGGCGCTCATGCTCACCGCGCCTTCCGTTACGACGTTCAAGACGAGCCCGATCACCACGATCTGCGCCGACAGCCAGCCGAGGTACGACACGACGATGCACACGCTGGTCAGCAGCTCGGCGGTCGCATCGTAGCGCACGCGGTAATAATCGCCGATGGTGAGGAGATCCATGCGGTAGAGCCTGGCGGCGAAGAAGAGGCCGACGAAAACGAGGCACAGGCTGGCGCCGAAAGGATCGGCGACGATGCCGCGCAAGCCTTCCTTGAGGAAGGTGGAAGAAGTGCCGAGCACCGTCTCGGAGCCGAACCAGGTGGCGAACACCATCGTCGTCACGATGGTGAGAGGCAGCGTGCGCCCGGCCACGACATAGTCGCGGGTGTTGTGCACGCGCAGGCTGGCAGCGAGCCCGATGGCGATGGACAGGACCAGGTAAAGGATGACGAACGTGAGCAGCATGCCGAATTCTCCGATTCAATAGCGATGCCGGACGCGGGCGTCAGAATAGCATGATGAGAAGCGCGGCGACGAGCGCGAGCAGGCCCGCGATCACGGCGAGCAGCCGGGTTTCCTGCCGCAGGCGCTCGATGAAGCCGCGCCAGCCCACCTGCTCCGCCATCCAGCGCTCGAGAAAGGGCTTCGCGGTCTGCCACAGGTCGAGGTCGGGGTCGAGCTCGCGCCCGAGGCCCTCGATGTTGAGCAGCGTCTTCTGCAGCAGCACGAGCTGGGGCTGGACCTCGATGTTGAAGCGGCGCGAGGTCTGGAACAGCCGCAGCAGCACGCGCCCGAAGGAAATCTCCTTCAGGGGCTTCGCGAAGATCGGCTCGCACACCGCGCGGATCGCGGCCTCGAAGTCGTCCACCCGCGTGTCCTTCGGCGCCCACCCCGACTCGATATGCGCCTCCGCCACGCGCCGGTAGTCGCGGCGGAAGAAGGCGAGGAAGTTCTGCGCGAGATAGTTCTTGTCGATCTCGGTCAGCGTTCCCATGATGCCGAAGTCGAGCGCGATGTAGCGGCCGTCGGGCGCGACCAGGATGTTCCCGGGGTGCATGTCCGCGTGGAAGAAGCCGTCGCGGAAGACCTGGGTGAAGAAGATTTCCACGCCGGCGCGCGAGAGCCTGGGAATGTCGATGCCCTGCGCGCGCAGCTCCCCGACCTGCGAAATGGGCGTGCCGCGCATGCGCTGCATCACCATCACCTCGCTCGAGCAGTAGTCCCAGTGAATCTCGGGCACGATGAGCAGCGGCGAATCGGGGAAATTGCGCCGCAGCTGGCTCGCGTTGGACGCCTCGCGCAGCAGATCGAGCTCCACCTCGAGGTGCTTGGCGAACTCGCCGACCACCTCGTGCGGGCGCAGCCGCCGGCCGTCGGCCCAGAGCCACTCGATCAGCGTGGCGCCGGCGTGAAGCAGGGCGAGGTCCCCGGCGATGACCGCCGCGATGCCAGGGCGCAGCACCTTGACCGCGACTTCGGTGCCGTCGGGCAGGCGCGCGAGGTGCACCTGCGCCACCGATGCGCTCGCAACCGGCTCGCGCTCGAATTCCCGGAACACCTGCTCGACCGGCCTCCCGTAGACGCGGTTGAGGATTGCCGTGACCTGCTCCGCGGGGAAGGGCGGCACCTGGTCCTGGAGCTTCGCAAGCTCGTCCGCGATATCGGGCGGCAGGAGATCGCGCCGCGTGGAGAGCACCTGGCCGAACTTGACGAAGATCGGTCCCAGCGCCTCAAGGGCCCGGCGCAGCCGCACCGCGCGCGGCTCGGCGAGCGAGCGCCAGAAGAAGACCGCGCCGATCAGCGCGCGCAGGCCGGCGACCCGCTCGTGGCCGAGATAGAACTCGTCGAGGCCGTAGCGGATGCTGACGCCGAAGATTTTCAGCAGTCGGAGCAGA
Source organism: Betaproteobacteria bacterium (assembly GCA_020028375.1). GTDB lineage: Bacteria > Pseudomonadota > Gammaproteobacteria > Burkholderiales > SG8-41 > SG8-41. The sequence continues at coordinate 8,802 of JAHZNX010000115.1, forward strand.
AGCATGCAACGATTCTAACCGCCCGCGGGCGGGACACGCTTAGATCGCCTATCGATAATAACCGGCCTTGTCTTACTCCCCTCCTTTTCAAGGAGGGGTGGATGCGAAGCAGACGGGGTGGTTGCGTCGGCGCCCCTGGCTCCCACCACCCCGCCCGCTTGCGCGGGCACCCCTCCTCGGGCAGGAGGGGAATTCGTTTCCTTAGGCGCTCTAAGCGCGAGAGCGGAGAGCGTGGGAGCTGAGTTAGAGGAGGGTGCTGTTTCCTGCCGGCGTCAATCGCCGTTCATCGGCGGTTCGAAAGTTGCTCGATCCGCTTTTCGAGACGCGCGGCGTCGTCGCGCAGCTGGTCCACCGCGCGGCCGAACTCCTCGAGATCGCGCGCGCCCGCGATCAGCGGCTGCTCCTCGGTCCAGTACTCGGCGAACGCGCGGGCGGTGTTCTCCGCGGCCTGCCCGCCCCAGCGCTGGAAGGCCCTTCCGGTCTCCGCCATGCGGTGCGCGGCGATGTCGCCGAAGACGCGGGAAAGGTCCTCCTCGACGTCCCAGCGCAGGTTGCGCGCGACGTGATGGAGGGCGGACGCAAAATCGGTGTCGCCGGCGATGTCGATCTCGCGCCACGCGCTCTCGTCGCGGGCCGCGAGCCTGAGCAAAAGCCCGGGGCCAAGCCTGACCGTGGCGGCGGGTTTGGCGCCGGTGACGGCGGAGGCGACTTCACCATTCGCGAGGACGGTGAGCGTCACGGCGAGCGGGAAAACCTCGAAGCGCGCGGTCTTGCCGGCGTGCGGCCGGAGCGCATCGCGCGCCCAGCTCGCACCGCGCAGGAGGTGATTGATCAACGATGCCGCCGCGGCTTGCGCCGCGGCGGCAGGATCCGGAATTGGGGATTCGGGAATCAGAACTGCTGTATACCGGCGACGACCCAGCCGGATCGTCCGGCGAGCGGCTTCTCGAGATGCCAGGTTTCGCCGAACGGCACCGCATCGCGGCCGGCCGCTTCGCGGATCATGCCGGTAAAGCGCACGCTTACGATATAGGAGCCGGCTTCTTCGGCGACGTCCAGCACCTCTGCTTCGAGCGTCAGCACCTCGGTGTGCTCGTCCGCGCCGACCGTGGCACGGATGTCGGCCTCGATCTCGCGATAGACGTCCGGCGCGAGGAAGTCGCGCATCATAGACAGATCCTTCCGGTCGAAGGCTTCCTGGAGCCGCACGAAGTTGAGCCTTGCGTGCCGCACGAACTCGGCGGCATTGAAGCCCGCCGGCCAGCGGCCTGTCGCCGCCGCAACCGAGTTTGCCCCGGCTCCGCCCGGCAGCGTGCCGGGTGTCGGCGGGGTTCCGGCTCCCGCTCCCGCGTACTGCAA
>JAHZNX010000116.1 GCA_020028375.1 Betaproteobacteria bacterium
CATGCGATTCATGCTCGCGCACACGAGCCTGGAGGAGAACTTCCCGGTGAACCTCGTGGCGCTGGGCCTCGACGGCCGCCCCACGCGCAAGAACATTGCGCAGCTCGTGGGCGAGTGGGTCGAGTTTCGCACCGCCGTCGTCACGCGGCGCATCCAGTTCAGGTTAGGACAAGTCGAGAAGCGCATCCACATCCTGGAAGGCCGCATCATCGTCCTGCTCAACATCGACAAGGTCATCAAGGTCATCCGCAATTCCGACGAGCCCAAGCCCGACCTCATGAAGCAGTTCAAGCTGACCGAGGCGCAGGCCGAGGACATCCTCGAGATCAGGCTGCGGCAGCTCGCGCGGCTCGAGGGCATCCGGATCGAGACCGAGCTGAAGGAGCTGAAGGACGAGCGCAAGAAGCTGAAGGGCGTGCTGGGCTCGGACGAAGCGCTGACGAGCCTCGTCACCGAGGAAATCCGCGCCGACGCGAAGACCTACGGCGACGCGCGCCGCACGCAGATCGAGACCGCGGAGCGCGCGACCTTCGAGCGCCAGGTAATCGACGAGCCGCTGACGATCATCGTTTCGAAGAACGGCTGGGTGCGCGCGCGCCCGGGACACGGGCTCGACCTCGCGAGCACGACTTACAAGTCCGGCGACGGGCCGTACGCGGTTTTCGAGACGCGCTCGGTCCACGGCATCGGGCTGATCGACACGACCGGCCGCGCCTTTTCGGTGGAGTGCTCCGAGCTGCCCGGAGGCAAGGGCGACGGCCAGCTGCTCTCGTCGTTCATCGAGCTTGCGCCCGGGGCGAGGCTCGCGCACGTGGTGGACGCGCAGCCGGGCAAGCGCCACCTCTTCGCGAGTTCCGGCGGCTACGGCTTCATCGGGAAGTCGGAGGACCTGCTGACGCGCGTGAAGGCGGGCAAGGCATTCATGACGGTCGAGCCGGACGACGAGGTGATCCGGCCCGCGCCGGTGCCGGAAAAGCCGGAGCTGGCAGCGGCGTTCTCGGAAAAGGGGCGGATGCTGCTCTTCCCGGCCGAGGAGCTCAAGGAGCTCGCGCGCGGCCGCGGCATCACGCTGATGGGGCTGGACGACGGTGAGAAGCTCGTCGCGGTCGGCTTCGCGAATGCCGAGTCGGTGACCGTCGCCGGGGTCTCGCGCTCGGGCAACGAAAGAACCGTCAAGGTCAGCGGCGCGGACCTCAAGAAACACATCCTCCACCGCGCCCGCAAGGGCTGTCTCCTCCCCGGCAAGCTCCGCCCCACCGGCGTGGTGAGCGACGGCTGAACCCCGCCGCTCCCGCGAAGGCGGGAGCCCAGGAAACCCGATTCCTAACGGATCAGCGAGACGCTAGATTCCCGCCTTCGCGGGAATGACGATCCCGGTCGTTGATATCATGCGGAGAGAATGGGCGAAACCGCTATCCATACTGCGCGTCCTGGCGCGGCCGTCGCCGGCCACGCGCGCGCCGGGTGGAAGCGCCGCATCGCCGCCTGGCTGATCGCGTGCTGCGCTCTCGTATTCGCGATGGTGGTGCTCGGCGGCGTAACCCGGCTCACGCGTTCGGGCCTCTCCATCGTGGAGTGGCAGCCGATCGTCGGCGCGCTGCCGCCGCTCAGCTCCACCGACTGGCAGGAGCTCTTCCTCAAGTACCAGCTGACCCCCGAGTACCAGAAGGTGAACCCGGGCATGAGCCTCGAAGGCTTCAAGGGCATCTTCTGGCTCGAGTACTTCCACCGTCTGCTCGGGCGGCTCACCGGCGTCGTCTTCTTCGCGCCCCTCCTCTATTTCCTGTGGCGGCGCGCATTCACCCCGCCGCTCGCTCTGAAGCTCGGAGGCATCTTCCTGCTCGGCGCGCTGCAGGGAGCGATGGGCTGGTACATGGTGCAAAGCGGGCTGGTGGACGATCCGCGGGTGAGCCACTACCGGCTGACGGCGCATCTCGCGCTCGCGTTCGCCATTTACGCCGCGATGCTGTGGCTTGCGCTCGATCTCCTCACGCCCGCGCCCGCCCGGGCGGAGGAGATCGGGCGCCTCGGCCGGCTGCGGTGCCTCGCGTGGGCGGTCACCGGACTGGTAATCGCGATGGTGGTGACTGGTGGGCTCGTCGCCGGCATCCGCGCGGGATACGCATACAACACCTTTCCGCTCATGAACGGGCGCTGGGTGCCGCCGGAGATCTTCCTCATCGAGCCGTGGTACCTGAACTTCGTCAACAACATGGCGACAGTCCAGTTCGACCATCGCCTGGTCGCCTGGCTGCTCGCGGTCGCGGTTCCGTGGCTGTGGCTCGAAGCCGGTCGGGCGGGGTTGACGGGGCGCGCGCGCCTGCTCACGCATCTCCTGCTCGCGGCGCTGGCGCTCCAGATCGCGCTCGGCATCGCGACGCTGCTGCTGGTTGTTCCGGTTGCGCTCGCCGCGGCGCATCAGGCCGGGGCGCTGGTCGTGTTCACCGCCGCGCTCGCGGTCAACCACTTCTTGCGCAGCGCCGATAGCCGGCCTCACCAGGGGTTCGGGTAGGCCCATCGAACCTATAATAGTCGGTAGCGGCCTGTCGGGCTCGGCGGTGCGACAGACTGGTAAGGGCAAAATCGCCTGCGGATCGGGAGTTCGAACAGGTACCCACGATGAAGCTCACGTCGGCGCAGGTGGAGCAGTTTCACCGTGACGGTTACCTGTTCTTTCCCGGCGTCTTCTCGCGCGAGGAGATGAGCGTTCTTTGCGCGGAGGTGCCGAAAATCTACGCCGAGCATCGTCCGCAGATCGTGCGTGAAAAGGACGGCGTGACGCCGCGAACGAGCTTCGCCGCGCACACTTACAATCGGGTGTTCGCGAAGCTCGCCCGCCATCCGCGGCTCATCGAGCCGGTCGAGCAGGTCCTCGGCGAGAAGCTCTACATTCACCAGTTCAAGATCAACGCCAAGGCCGCTTTTGACGGCGACGTCTGGCAGTGGCACCAGGACTACGGCACCTGGAAGCGCGACGACGAGATGCCCGAGCCGCGCGCAATGAACATCGCGCTCTTTCTCGAGGAGGTGAACGAGTTCAACGGGCCGCTGCTCTTCATCCCCGGCTCGCACAAGCTGGGCGTAGTCGAGGCCGGTCACGACACGACCACCACGAGCTACCCGCTGTGGACGATAGACAACGCCACCATCACGAAACTCGTCGGGCGTGGCGGCATCGTCGCACCCAAGGGCCCACCGGGTTCGATGCTGCTGTTCCATTCGTGCCTCGTGCACGGCTCGTCCTCCAACATGTCGCCTTGGGACCGAACCATTGTTTATCTCTCGCTGTGCGCGGTCTCCAACCATATCCGGCGCTTCCAGCGGCCGGAGTACATCGCCCACCGCGATTTCACCCCGATCGAGTGCCTGCCCGACGACTGCCTGCTGCGCGACGATATCCAGGTCAAGCTGCCGGTGAATGAGATTGCCTGACATGAATCTCCACGCCCTGCTCAGGCAGCGCGAAGCGGAGGGCAATCCGCTGCGGGTGGCCCTCATCGGCGCCGGCAAGTTTGGCTCGATGTTCCTCGCGCAGGCGCGGCGCACGCCGGGCCTTCATGTCGTCGCCGTCGCCGATCTCGACCCCGTGCGGGCGCGCGATGCCCTGGCGCGCGTCGGGTGGGATGTAGAGCGTTACCGCGCCCGCTCCCTCGACGAGGCATACCGACGCGGGACGACCTGCGTGACCGACGACGCGGCGGGCGCGATTGCCTCGGACGCGGTGGAAATCGCGATCGACGCGACCGGCAACCCTGCCGCCGGCATCCGGCACGCGCTCGCCTGTTGCAGGCACGGCAAGCACATCGTGATGGTGAACGTCGAAGCTGATTGCCTGGCGGGGCCGCTCCTTGCCCGGCGCGCGCGCGAGGCCGGCATCGTCTATACGCTCGCCTACGGCGATCAGCCCGCGCTGATCTGCGAGCTGGTGGACTGGGCGCGCGTCGCCGGCTTCGACGTGGTGGCGGCCGGGAAGGGCACGAAGTATCTCCCCGCGTACCACGAGTCGACGCCCGCAACCGTCTGGGGCCATTACGGCTTTGCGCCCGAGCAGGTCGAGCGCGGGGATTTCAACGCGCAGATGTTCAATTCGTTCCTCGACGGCACCAAGTCCGCGATCGAGATGGCGGCGGTGGCGAATGCGACCGGCCTCGCGCCGGCGCCGGACGGGCTCTCGTTCCCGCCGTGCGGCGTCGACCGCCTGCCGCGCGTGCTGAAGCCCGCGGCCGAGGGCGGCGTCCTGCACCACCGCGGCCAGGTCGAGGTCGTTTCCAGCCTCGAGCGCGACGGGCGGCCGGTAGAGCGCGACCTGAGGTGGGGCGTGTACGTGACGTTCGCCGCCGACAGCGAGTACGTGAAGCGCTGCTTCAGCGAATACGGGCTCGCCACCGACGAGTCCGGAAACTACGCCGCGCTCTACAAGCCCTATCACCTCATCGGGCTCGAGCTGGGGATTTCGGTCGCGAACGCCGGATTGCGGCGCGAGGCGACGGGCGCGCCCACCGGATTCCGCGGCGACGTGGTGGCGGTGGCGAAGCGCGACCTCGAGCCCGGCGAGACGCTCGACGGGGAAGGCGGCTACACCGTGTGGGGGCGTCTCATGCCGGCGCGGGATTCGCTTGCCCGCGGGGGACTGCCGATCGGGCTCGCTCATGGCGTACGGCTAGTGCGTCGGGTCGGCAAAGGCGCCGCCGTCACCTGGCGTGACATCGTCATGCCGGAGTCGGAGGCAGTGCGCGTCCGGCTCGAGATGGAAGCGCACTTCGCCGCTGAATGGGGAATCAAGCCAGGTTGACAGCCGCCGCACGTTGTCCGGACAATTGAGGCAAATGCAGCGGCGCGATTTCATCAAGATTTGCGCGGCCGGGGCGGCGGTCAGCGCGAACGATCTCCTCGCCGCGCAGGACCTCCAACCGCGCTTCTACTCGCGCACCCTCCTCACGGACGAGAGCGGTCGCCCGCTGCGGGCCGCGAGCCTCGTCGCCGGGCGCAATTACATCTTCCACTATCCGTTCGAGACCACGCCCTGCTTTCTCCTGAACCTCGGCAAGCCGACGGTGCGCGACGTTCAGTTGAAGACCGAGAACGGCTCAAGCTACCAGTGGCGCGGCGGCGTCGGGCCCAATCTCGCGATCGTCGGCTATTCCGCGATCTGCGCGCACCGCATGAGCTACCCCACGCCGCAGATCAGCTTCATCAGCTACCGAGAAGCATCGACCGCCTCGCGGATCATGCGCCCCAACACCATCCATTGCTGCTCCGAGCACAGCGAGTACGACCCGGCGGCGGGCGCGAAGGTGGTCGGGGGGCCCGCGCCGCAGCCGCTCGCCGCAGTCCTGCTCGGGCACGACGCGAAGAGCGACACCCTGCACGCGATCGGCACCCTGGGCGGGGAGATGTTCAACGCGTTCTTCGCCAAGTTCGAGTTCAAGCTGGCACTCGATTACGGCAACGGCAGGACGCGCCAGCCGGTCGCCGAGCGCACCGTGGTGAAGGAGCTGCAGCAGTTCTGCAAGCAGCAGGTCCGCTGTTAGGGATGATAGTATTACCGTTGCTCGTTTCAATCGTTCACGGAGGAGGGAAATCATGAAGAAATATGTATTGGCCGCGGCCTGCGGCGCGGTGCTCGTTTCCGGCTGCGCCACGATGGAAGAAACGGAGCCGACCGCGAGCGCGACGCTCGAGCCGCGCAGCGGCTCGAGCGTGCGAGGGACCGTCACCTTCACCCAGGTCGGCGACCTCGTGCGTGTCAGCGGGACCGTCACGGACCATACCAAGGGCCCCAAGGGCTTCCACATCCACGAGAAGGGGGACTGCAGCGCGCCGGATGCGATGAGCGCCGCCGGGCACTTCAATCCCCATAAGAGCAAGCACGGCGGACCATACGAACCCGTGAAGCACGCCGGCGACCTCGGAAACCTCAACTTCAGCCCGGCTGGCGAAGCAACGTTCAGCTTCGTGGTGGGTGACATCTCGGTGAGCAGCGACCGGCCGGACGGCATCATCGGCCGCGCGGTAGTGGTTCACGCAGCTGCCGACGATCTCAAGACCGACCCAACCGGCAACTCCGGCGGGCGCGTCGCCTGCGGTGTGATCAAGTAACACGCTCGCGGCTTCACCGGACAACGGCCCGCGCCGGCAACGGCGCGGGCCTTTCTTTTCCCGCGCGGCCGTACAATCCCGGGCAATGATTCCGTGGCTGGGCCCCGGGGACCCGTTTCCCCCGGTCGAGCGCGCGCTCGAGGAACCCAACGGCCTGCTCGCGGCGGGCGGCGATCTTTCGGAGGCCCGGCTCCTCGACGCCTACGCCCGCGGCATCTTTCCCTGGTACAGCGCGGGCCAGCCGGTGCTGTGGTGGAGCCCCGACCCGCGCATGGTGCTCATCCCCGCCGAGCTGAGAATCCCGCGCTCGCTCCGGAAGCGCCTCGCCCGGCGCGACTACGAGGTGCGCGCCGACAGCGCCTTCGAGGAAGTCATCCGCGCCTGCGCCGAGCCGCGCCGCAGCCAGGACGGGACCTGGATCACCGAGGACATGGCCGAGGCCTACCTGCGGTTGCACCGCTCCGGCCGCGCGCACTCGGTGGAGACCTGGATCGGCGGCACGCTCGCCGGCGGGCTCTACGGCGTCGAGCTCGGACGCATGTTCTACGGCGAGTCCATGTTCGCGCGCGCACCCGACGCATCCAAGATCGCGCTCGCCCACCTCGTGCGGCAGCTCGCGCGGCGCGATTGCGGCATGATCGACTGCCAGATGAAGACCGCCTTGCTCGCCCGCTTCGGCGCGCGCGAGGTTCCGCGCCGGGAATTTATACGGAAGCTCGCGGAATTGGTAAAATACCGGCGTACGGGACGGACGTGGACCCTCGACGATGACCTATTTGACTGAGTTCCCGCTGTCGGTGCTGCAGTTCTACGCAACCGCGCCCTACCCGTGCAGCTACCTGCCGGAGCGCATGGCGCGCTCGCAGGTCGCGACGCCGAGCCATCTCATCGACGGCCCGGTGTACTCGGAGCTGGTGCGGGCGGGCTTCCGCCGCAGCGGCGCCTTCACCTACCGACCGTACTGCGACCACTGCCGCGCCTGCGTTCCGGTGCGGGTCCTCGCGCAGGAGTTCCAGCCCTCGCGCACCCAGCGCCGCACGTTGAAGCGCCACGGGACGCTCAAGGCCGAGATGCTCGACCTCAAGTACAGCGCCGAGCACTACCAGCTCTATCTCCGCTACCAGTCGCGGCGGCATTCGGGCGGCGGCATGGACCAGGACAGCCGCGAGCAGTACCGCCACTTCCTCCTGCAGAGCAACGTCGAGTCGCGGCTGATCGAGTTCCGCGAGCACGGCGCGCTGCGCATGGTCTCCATCGTCGACCGGCTGCAGGACGGCCTGTCCTCGGTCTACACCTTCTTCGACCCCGACGTCGCCGGCGCGAGCTTCGGCACCTTCAACATCCTGTGGCAGATCGAGCTCTGCCGCACGCTCGACCTCGAAGAAATCGTGACCCGCGGCTAGCGCGATGACGTACGCCCTCGCGCGTCCACTGCTGTTCGCGCTTGATCCCGAGACCGCACATCACGTCACCCTGCGATCGTTCAGGTTCCTTGCGCGCATCGGACTCGCGCCCACGGCGGGACCCGCGCCCGCCGCCTGCGCCCGCGAATTGATGGGCATCCGGTTTCCGAATCCGGTGGGGCTCGCGGCGGGACTGGACAAGAACGGAGAATACATCGATGCCCTGGCGCGGCTGGGCTTCGGCTTCATCGAGATCGGCACCGTCACACCGCGCCCGCAGCCGGGCAACCCGCGCCCGCGGATGTTCCGCATCCGCGCCG
>JAHZNX010000355.1 GCA_020028375.1 Betaproteobacteria bacterium
ACGGTGAGGTCGAACTCGTCCAGCACCACCGACTGCACGATATGCGTGGCGAGCTCGGGGTGGCCCTTGACCGGCGGAACCGGGCGCGGCCCCCAGCCTTCGTCGGCGATCGGGAATTCCGCGGCGCAGCCGATGGCGAAGGTCGGAATGATCTCGAGCGAGAACGCCGAGGCGTGATCGTTGTAGACGACGATGCAGACATCGGGCTTCACTTTCGCGATCCATTCCTTGGAGCGCTCGAAGCCTTCGAATACCGGCCGCCAATAGGGCTCGCCGGCCTTGCCGTTGTCCCACGCCGCGCCTACCGCGGGAATATGCGATGTCGCCAGGCCCGCGACGATCCTAGCCACGGTTCTTCCACTCCGACTTGCTGCGGTTTCCCTCCGGCGGGCGGCCGCCCTTCAGCATCATCTGGGCGTACTGCTCCTGGGTCGAGCCGGTCATGATGGCGGCAATCTGCTGGAACGAGAGCCCGTCGGTCGCCGCGATCTTGGAGGTGAAGTAGATATTGCCGCCGAGCGCGAGCATGCCGTTCCAGTCGCGCTTGAGAACGGACTGCTTCTGTTCCTCCGTCATCGGCCATTTGTCGAGATAGGCGCGCTCGTTCGATTTGAACGCCGCGCGGTTCTCCGGCTTCATCAGCGACATGCAGAACATGTTGAGATGGTAGCCCAGGCGCGCCCGGTCGAAGTCGAACACGACCGTGCCCGGTAGATCTTCATACTCCTTGGGGAGGGACATCCTCGCCTCGCGCGCCCGATCCTGCGACCCTAGTCGATCAGCACGTACAGCTGCTCGTCGTAGAGGCTTCCCGACAGCGGATTGATCACGAACAGGGGGTCGGTCGCCACGCCGCTGCCGGGCGCAACGCCCGACATGCTGTCGCGGAAGTGCTTCGTGTCGGTATGCGCGATATGCGCATCGTGGTCCTTCGCGCTCCGCCACATCTCGACGACGGTCATGTGGTTCGGACGGTTCGACTGCGTGAGGGCGTCAAACCGCATGTTCCCCGCGTGCTTGCGGCTGTCGGCGACCAGCTTTTCCACCAGCGCATTGCCGCAGGGCCCGTTCTCGTTGACCTGGCGCTTGCACGGTGGAAACTGCTCCGGCGGGATGATGTCGACGTGGGTCGCAACGTAGATGGTCCCTTTCTCACCCTTGGCGATCTTCGAGGGATCCGCGGCTACCAGTGGAGCATGGGGCCGCTCGTCATACGGACTGTAGAGCAGCGGGTGCAGGCTCTTGCGAAACGCAATCGTGCGATCGTTCTTCGCATGCGCATCCCGCGCGGACTGGTCCTGCCAGGCCTCGAGCAGGAGAAAGTGATTCTTGCGTCCGGACCCCTGCAGGGCCTCGAACCGCAGGTTGCCTGCCTGCTGCTTCGACGCGGCGCTATGCTTCTTGATGAGTCCGGCGGCTTTCTGCACCTCGGACGGCGCGATCTCGATGTAGGTGACGATGAAGAACGGTTTTTCAGGCAACACCGTACCGTCGCGCAGCTTGACCTGCTGCGCCAGGGCCGGATGCGTGCCGACGAGACCCAGCAACGCGACGCCACTCAGAATCTTCCAGAGGTATTTCATGACTCCCTCCCCTTCGGTTGTCGGACCGGGCGGAATGCTCGATCCGTCGAACTGCGCTATTTTCTTACGGCAGCGGGCGCGAATGCAACGCCGTCGTCGACGATGCGCCGGTTGAGCAGCCCGGCGCATGCGGAAGCGACCTCGAGGTAGGGCGTCGCAACACCCGTGAGGCGCCCGATGTCGATCACGGAATCGATGAGCGCGCCGAGCTCCAGCTCGCGCCCGAAACGCACGTCCTGCAGCGTCGAGGACAGTATCCCCACGCGCTTGCGCACGTCGTCGATCATCTGGTCCGCGTTCATGTCCGGCTTGATCCCGACCGCAGCCGCCACCGCGAGCACCTCGTCGACCATCCACCGGGCGATGCGCCGGGTCGGCTCGAAATCCCCGATCTGACGGTGCGTCGACTGGGTGATCGCCGCCAGCGGATTGAACACGCCGTTCGACATCAGCTTGCGCCACTTCACCGCGCGGATGTTGTCGCTCACCACTACCGGCCAGCCCGCGGGCTCGACGACGGCTTTGATCGCCGCGAGCCGCGGCGTAATGCGGTTGTCGAGCTCGCCGACCACCAGGCGGTCGGTCGCCTGATCGGCAAGGCGGATGCGCCCCGGCTCCACGAGATCGGCCGGCTTGTTCATCACGCCCCCGATCACCGCGTCGATCGGGATCGTGCGGGCAAGCGCGCCCCGGGGATCGACCGATTCGAGCCGCGAGCCGCGCAGCGGCGAATCGAGCTTCTCAAAGTACCAGTACGGCAACCCGTTCTGCCCGAGGAGCATCATGCCGTCCCGCGCAAGCAGGCTCACCATGTGCGCGGCGGCGCCGGCGATCTGGTGCGACTTCAGGCCGACGATGATGAGATCGTAGGGCGGCTTCTCCTCCCCTGGGCGAAACACGCGCACGCGGATGGGATCGGGTCGCCCGCTGGTTTTCCCTTCGAGGATCAATCCGCGCTGCTTCAGCGCGTCGTGCTGCGCCCCGCG
>JAHZNX010000009.1 GCA_020028375.1 Betaproteobacteria bacterium
TCCCCTCCTTTTCAAGGAGGGGTGGATGCGAAGCAGACGGGGTGGTTACGTGGGCACCTCTTGCTCCCACCACCCCGCCCGCTTGCGCGGGCACCCCTCCTCAGGCAGGAGGGGAGTTCATCTTGTTAGGCGCTCGTATTGCGCTCTTAACGCTGCTGAAACTGCACTTTTCCGAACATGATCTCCCACGACTTGTCGGTGTGCGGCGCCTGGTTCGCAGCCTGCACCTCGGCGAGCACCTGCAGCCCGCGCTGCACTGCGGGCCGCGCGCCGATCTCGTCGAACCAGCGCTTGACGTTGGGGTACTCGTCGAAATTGATGCCCCGGCGCTCCGGATTCCGCATCCAGGGAAAGATCGCGATGTCCGCGATCGAGTATTCGCTGCCCGCCGCGTAGCGCGCCTCGCCGAGGCGCCTGTCGAGGATGCGTGTCAGGCGATTGGCTTCCTTCGTGTAGCGCTCGATCGGGTACTGCAGCTTTTCCCTCGAGTAGCTGCGGAAATGATGGGCTTGCCCGAACATGGGCCCGACGCCGCCCATTTGCCACATCAGCCATTGCACGCAGGTCCACCGGGCATGCAGGTCAGCCGGCAGGAGCTTCCCGGTCTTGGAGGCGAGGTAGAGCAGAATCGCTCCCGATTCGAAGAGCGAGAGCGGCTTGCCGCCCGGCCCGTCGTGATCGACGATCGCCGGAATGCGGTGGTTGGGGCTGATTCTGAGAAATTCCGGCCGGAACTGCTCGCCCTCGCGGATGTTGACGCCGTGGACGCGGTACTTGAGGCCAGTCTCCTCGAGCATAATGTGGACTTTATGGCCGTTCGGCGTGGGCCAGCTGTAGACGTCGATCATGGGATCTCCCTGAAAAACTGCGATAAGTGATGGCTAAAGCGTCGCGAGCGAAAGGCGAATGCTACCAATTTCGCGGTAACGGCGTAACCCGCGCGGCGTTCCCGACCTGGACATCCCTGATATGCTTCGCGCGGTCATGCCGCTCTCCGCCCTTCGCTCGTGGTGGCTGCCGCCCGGCACCTCATCCGATGTTGCGCTGGTCCTCACGGCGCGCGGCATCCGCGCTTTCACCGACGGCTACGTCGCGCTGCTGCTGCCCTATTACCTCACGCTGCTCGGCTACAGCGCGCTTCAGGTCGGCCTGATCGCCACCGCGACGCTGCTCGGGTCGGGGCTGCTGACGTTGCTGACCGGGTTGTTCGCCTACCGCTTCCGGATTCGCGCCCTGCTGACCTGCGCTTGCCTGCTGATGCTCGGCACCGGGCTCGGATTCGCTGCGGTCACGGATTTCTGGCCGCTGCTGCTGATCGCCGTGGCGGGAACGCTCAATCCTTCGAGCGGCGACGTCAGCGTTTTTTCTCCGCTCGAGCAGTCCTTGCTGTCGCACGCGGCGGCGAGCGAGTGGCGCACCGCGCTGTTCGCGCGCTACAGCCTGGTGGGACATCTCGTTGGCGCCCTCGGCGCGCTGGGCGCCGCGATCCCCGGCCTGCTCGCGCAATGGAACGTCCTCGACCTCAAGGCGGCAACACAGGCGATGTTTGTGGTGTACGGGCTCTCGGCGCTCGCCGTGCTCGCGCTCTATCGCCAACTGGCTGCAGCGGGCTCGCGCGCGGACAAGTCGCGTGCAATTCCGCTGGGGCCCTCGAAGGGCATCGTGCTCCGGCTTGCGGCATTGTTCAGCCTCGATTCGTTTGCCGGCGGCTTCGCGGTGCAGTCGCTGCTCGCGCTGTGGCTGTTTCTCCGCTTCGACCTGTCGGTGGAGGCCGCCGGCACCATATTCTTCTGGACCGGGCTGCTCGCGGCCGCATCCTTTCTCGCCGCCCCGCCGCTTGCCCGGCGCATCGGTCTCGTTAATACCATGGTGTTCACGCATCTCCCGGCGAATCTGTTCTGCATCCTCGCCGCCCTGATGCCGACGCTGCCGCTTGCAGTGCTGTTCCTGCTGCTGCGCGCGGCGCTCTCATCGATGGACGTGCCCGCCCGCTCCTCCTACGTGATGGCCGTCGTTTCTCCGGCGGAACGCCCCGCCGCGGCGAGCCTGGCCGCGGTGCCGCGCAGTCTCGCGGCCGCCGTCAGCCCGGCGTTCGCCGGCTACCTGCTGACGCTCACCAGCTTCGGCTGGCCTCTGGTGGTCTGCGGGGCGCTGAAGATCGTCTACGACCTGACGCTGCTCGGGATGTTCAGGAAAGTGAAGCCACCGGAAGAGCAATGAAACCCGATGAAGCGTGACCTGGTGGGGCGTGACATGGTGAAACGTGACATGGTGCTGCGCGGCTGAGGTTCTGAATACGCCGTATCGTGTCACGCAGTATCACGTCACGTAGTACCGCGTCACGCTCTTTCACGTCACGCTCCCTCCCTGAGAGGCAGCCGGCTTGCTCTCAGCAGCGGCGCCCATTTGTCCAGCTCGCTGTGGATGCGGGTGGCAAACTGCTCGATGGTCATGGTCGCGGGCTCGAGCCCGAGGCCGCGCAGGTAGGACTGGATCGCGGTGCTGGCGCACAGGGCGGAGACTTGGGTCCTCAGCCAGGCCGTGGGCACCGGCGGGGTGCCCGCCGGCGCGAACAGTCCGTACCACCCCTCGATCTCATAGCCCGGCAGTCCCGATTCGGCGACCGTCGGCACGTCGGGCAGCCGCTCCAGCCGCCGGGCACTGGTGACCGCGAGCGGCCTGAAGTGCTCGCTCGGAAAATAGGTCAGCGTCAGCGGCAACGCTGCGAACATAAGCGAGACCTGGCCCGTCGCGAGCCCGTTCAAGGCGCTGACTCCGCTGTTGTAGGAAACGTGCACGAGTTTGACCCCCACCATGCGGCGGAACAGTTCGCCCGCCAGGTGGCCGGTGCTGCCATCCCCGGAAGACGCGAAGTTGACTTCTCCCGGCCGCACTTTGAGCCAGGCGGCGAGCCCGCGCACGTCATCCATCGGCAGCCCGGCGCTCACCATCAATACGAACGGCATCGTGACAAGCGGCGTGACCAGGATGAAATCGCGCACCGGATCGTACGCCACGCCATGGAAGTAATGCGGGTTGATGATCATGGTCGCGTTGCTCGCAAGCAGCAGCGTGTGGCCGTCTGCCGCCGCACGCGCGACCGACGCCGCGCCGCGCGCCGTCGCGCTCCCGGGCTGGCGCAGAAGCGCGACCGGGTGCGGCGTATCCGCAGCGATGGCTTGCTGGGCGATGCGCGCCAGGGTGTCGGTAATGGCCGGCGGCGCGTAGGGCGCCATCAACCGATAGCTGCGGGACATGCGGGAGGTTCCCCGGATGTCAGTGGGCCCGCTGATCGGGTACGGAACGACGATCGTGATCGGCCTGGCCGGGAACGGCTGCGCTGTCGCGACACCGCAGCATACGATCAGCGCGGCGATGCCGGATAGCGAATACAGGATCGAACTCAAACCGCTCACGGGTCACCCGTCACGGCGCTCCGGCCAGCTGCGATGCCGGCACCGCTCCTCCGTCCTCACTCCTCATCAGCGATTTGGGCGCTTTTTTCGCTCGCTTGCGCGACCATCCTGTCGATTTCCCGTTCAACCAGCTGCTTGATCTCGTCGTCCTCCGGATAGCACAGCAGCCAGAGATCCGCAAACTCGCCGGATACGTGCTTCCTGCGGCCGAGCACGAGCCTGCGGGGCAAGCTCTCGACGCTGGGCTTCAGCATGAACTCGGTGCCCTGCTCCCAGTAGATCGAGAGCGTATCCACCTTGAGGCTCGAGCGCAGCAGGCGCACCACGAACTCGAATCGGATCGAGTGCATTCCCAGCGAGCGCAGCTGGACCACTCGGTGGGACGGCAGCGCCTCCCCGGCGTTCAGAGCCTTGATTTCGTCCTGCCGCGACGCCATGCTAGCCGCCCGTTTCCGTGGCCATTGCCCGCTCCTAGAATAACCAAGGCGGCAGGGTCTGACAATTTCCCGACCGCCCGGGTTCTGTTCCCGGCTCCGATTCCCGCCGCGCGCGGCAACACCGCAAGTACCGGCATCCGGGATGATCCTGATTCAGCACTCTGGCGAGGAATCCGGCTCCATGCCTTCGTTCTTCCAGCGCATCCACATGCGCAGCCGGCGGAAAACGCGCGCGTCCACGCTGTCGGGCAGGATGATGGCGCGGCGCGTGCGGCCCTTTCCGCGCGGCTTGAGCGCGACGATGGTGAGGGCAGGCGAAACGTAGCTCGAATCCGACAGCTCGCTCTCCACCCATTTGCCGTCCCGGGTGCAAAACGAGATGCTCCCGCCGCTCTTCAGTTCCAGCGCGACGATCGCGTTCGCCGAGTGCAGGGCGGCGTCGCGTGCCAGGAGATAGACGAGGCTGAAGGCGATCGCCAGCGTAGCGGCGCCCTTGGCGAGCGCCGGGACGGGAACGAGCCACAGCAATCCCGCGGCGGCCAGATGCACCACGCAAAGCGCGACGGCGAGCCGCACCGAAGGCGAAATGGAGACGTTCTGGACGAGCATGGCGCCGCGGCCACCTCAGCGCCTTCGACTACGGAGGGGCGGTGCTTTCACGGCGCGCGCAAACAGGCGGTACGTAACAGGCGGAACCGCTAGCGGCAGCCTTTCGAGGCCCATTGGAAGCGGTTTGCCCACCACCATGCCGTTATAGCGGTCTGCTGCCAGTAGGGCAACGATTGGTACCAATCACGATCGGCGTTGCATTGCGCGCACGGGTCGCGCTCCGTCGCGAACGCCAGTGTCCCGTGGCGGCTGTACAAGTGCACGCCGAACGCATAGGAAGCACACGCGAAAACCAAGGCCATCGCCACGACGACGCCGATGATCAACATCAATAACATGATGAGTTGCATATCGGGAGCCCCCTCGCGCGTTCACTTTACCGCTTGCGGCAGGCGTGCGGCTGTGAAGAAATGCACCGCCAGCGCCGGGCGGCGTGCCGCACCCTGTCGCTGTTCCCCGACAGTGCCATGCCGCACCTAACGTGCCGCGGGCTTTGCCGCGGCGCGCTCGATCCAGGCCGACATTTCGTCGAGCAAAGCGGTGGTCGCATGGTTGAATGCCGCCACAGCTGCCGCCGCGCTCTCGCCGGAGGCCGGGGCGCTCTGAACGAACCTGCGCCGCGCGATGAGCGTCCGCTCGGCGGGATCGACGAGCACCGCCGTAACCTCGATCCGCACGCTGCCCGGATTTCCCGCGACGTCGTGGTAGAACTCCTCGAGCCGGTTGTGGAGGACGACGTCCCCTCTCACGCCCGCGGTCGTGGCGGCAACGGCGCGAAAGTTGCCGCCTGCCTCGAGCCGCCACGCCAGGAGCTCGCTGAGCGCACGCGCCGGCCGTTCCGTCCACGCTGCGAACTGGTAATAGGCGCGCTGGCCGTGCGCGCGGCTGAACACGAGACTCTGGGTGTCGTAGAAGGGGCTTGCGAGAGCAGGGTTGACGAGCAGCACGGGCCCGGCGGCCGCACCCGGTTTCGTGCCGCCTGCCCCGGCAAGGTCTTCGAGCACGTAGTATTCGCGCGGAGGAACTTCGGGAATCCCCATGCAGCCCGCGAGCAGGCCAAACGCAATGATGGCCGCTGCGGCATTCCTCATCGCATCCGCTCTCCCGGACCGAGCTGCCCCGGGCTCGGGCCGAGAAGCACCGCGCGCGGATCCTGCAGCCGGTCGGCGGCCCGCGACAGGATTTCGGCGCTCGAGCGCAGTTCCTGCGCCGTGGCGCGGATTTCGTGCGAACCGGAGTCGGCCGCGTGCTCAAGCCGCTTCGCCAGGGCGGTCGTCTCCCGCTCGAGCGCCTGCACCGCGCGCGCGAGCGCGCGCATCGTCGCATCGGCCTGCTTGAAAGCTGGCTGCGCGCCTGAACTGGCGCGCTCCACCGCAGCGGCGATCTCCCGGCTCGATTTGCCGAATTCCACGGCGCTCTTCGCCAGGGTGTCCGCGACCTCGTCGAGCCGGCCCATCCGCTTTGACATGTCCCCCGAAAGCTCGCGCAGATTGGCGAGCGTCGCCCCGAACGCCTCGCGATTCTCCCTGTTGAGGAGCTGCTCCATATTGGAGAGCGCGGCTGCGCCCGTGATCGCCAGGCGGTTCATCGCGCTGGTGAGCAGGTCGATGTCCGATTGCCCCTCGGCAATCACGGGGTACGACTCGCCAGGCTGGACTGCGGCAAGCTCGGGGCCGGGATCGCCCGGCGTGGCAAGGTGAATGCGCGCAATTCCGGTCAGGATATTGCGGTCAACGACCGCTACCGTGTTGGTGCTTACCGGGGTGTCGCCATCGATGCGGATGTTGACCCGGACCCGGTTGATATTCTTGCTCGAGATCGAATAGCTCTCGACCCGTCCCACCTTCACCCCGCGCATGCTGACGTCGCCGCCGACCTGCAGCCCTTCCAGCGACTGGCGCTCGAAGTAGATCGTGTAGTAGCGGGAGTCCGGTCGAGCCCCGGTGCGCGCAAGCCAGGTTACCGCCAACACGACGGCGACGATCAGCGCGAGGAGCGTCGCGCCTGCGCTCGTATACCGCGCTTCAGATTCCACGGTTCATCTCCGGTCCCTCGAGCATTGTGCGCACGCGGAAGTAAGACTGCAACCACGGGTCGTCTACGCGCATGACTTCCTTCACCGGCCCGTCGGCGATGACCTTGCCGTCCGCGAGCACGATCGTGCGATCCACGAGCCCAAGCAGCGTATCGAGGTCGTGCGTGACCACCAGAATCGTCAGCCCGAGGTCGTCGCACAGGAACCGCAGCAGGCGGTCGAACGCCCGCGCGCTGATCGGATCGAGGCCCGACGTAGGCTCGTCCAGGAATAGCACCTCAGGTTCCAGCGCAAGCGCACGCGCCACCGCGGCGCGCTTGCGCATGCCGCCCGAGAGCTCGCTCGGCATCTTGATCGCCGCCTCAACGGGGAGCCCCGCCAGCGCGATGCGGAGCCGCACCAGCGGACCCAGCAGATGCGCCGGCACCCTGGCATGCTCGATCAGCGGGGTCGCGACGTTCTGCGCAACCGTGAGCGAGGAGAACAGCGCGCCGTCCTGGAACAGCATTCCGAAGCGCTGCCGCAGCGCGGCGAGCTCTTCCTCCGGGGCGCTCCACACCTCCGTCCCCAGCAGCCGCACCCTCCCCGAAGTCGGGCGGTGCAGCCCGATGATCTCGCGCAAAAGAACCGATTTGCCGCTGCCGCTGCCGCCGATCAGCGCGGCGATCTGCCCGCGGGGAACGCTGAACGAAACGCCATCGTGCACCGTCTGCGCGTCGAAACGGGTGACGATCGCGTCCACTTCGATGACCGGTGCCCCGCTCAATATCCCAGCTCCTGGAACACGATGGCGAAGAACGCGTCGAGCAGGATCACCGCCACGATGCACTGCACCACGGTCGAAGTGGTGCTGATGCCGATGGAGCGCGAGTCGCGGCTCACGCTCATGCCCATGCGGCAGCCGATGATCGCAATGAACACGGCGAATACCGCCGACTTCACCAGGCCGACGATCACGTGTTCGAGCCGCAGCCCCCAGTGCACCCGGTCGATGAAGGTCGCAGGCGTGATGTCGAGCAGCGGATTCGCGATTGTCATTGCGCCCAGCATGCTGGATACATCGCCCACGAATACCAGCAGCGGCAGCGCGATGACAAGGGCGAGCAACCTCGGGATCACCAGCACCTGCATCGGCGACAGCCCCAGCGTACGGATCGCGTCGATCTCCTCGGTGAGCACCATGGTTCCCAATTGTGCCGTGAACGCTGCTCCGGATCTGCCGGCGACGATTACCGCCACGATGATGGGCGAGAGCTCGCGGGTGGTGCCGATCGCCACACCGTCCACGACGAAGATGTTGGCGCCGTATTTCTCGGCCTGCATGCCGAAGAGGTAGGCAAGCACCACGCCGATGAGGAACGTGACGAGCACAACGACCGGGATCGCCTCGACGCAAACGTGATGGAACTGCGCGGCGAGCTCCTTCAGGCGCAGGGCCCGCGGGCGCAGCGCCGCATCGCCAAGCGCAATGGCGGAGCGTCCAAGAAAGTCGAGATGACCGAGCATCAGGCCGCGAAACTCGAGCACCTGCATGCCGAGCACCGCAAGCCAGCGATGACGGAGCCGCGGGGCTTCAACACCGATATCGCCAAGCCGTCCCAGCACCGCCTCGATGACACGCAGGTGGCTGACGCCGAAGTTCGCGAGCCGCGCGACGCTCGCGCCGATACCGTCAATGCGCCGCAGCAGCGCCAGCGCCGCCGCCGTATCGAGGGTGGTGAGGGCTGCGCCGTCGAGCACGAGAGCCGAAGCCGGAATGCCCGCAGCGGCCAGCGCGGCATCGATCCTGGCTATTCTGGGAAGGTTCCACGCACCGGCGAGAAACAGGGTGGCCTGCCCGTCCACCTGTTCCAGCCAGCAATCACGAGCGGAAGCGCTCATCCCCTTGCGGTTGCCTGAATATGCATGACGGCAGCTCCCGCATAGTTTATAGCGCCGGGCCGGCTATTTCCCATTGTCACCGGTTTGCCCGACAATGACGAAAAAGGCAGGCGATCCCGATGAACCCCACCGAGCTGATCGGCTATGCGGCCGCCGTACTGACTACCATCGCCTTCGTCCCGCAGGTGGTGCATACCTGGCGCATGCGCTCCGGGCGCGGCATCTCGCTCGGAATGTACGCGACCTTCACCAGCGGCGTCGGGCTGTGGCTCGCCTACGGAATTCTCCTGAACGCCTGGCCGATCATCGTAGCCAACGTGATCACGCTCACGCTCGCGCTGTCCGTTCTTGCCCTGAAGATCCGTTACCGGTAACGGGAGCGCGCGAAGCCGGGCGGCGCTTTATTTCCTTCCGAGCTGCTGCAGCGCCTGCTCGAGGCTCAGCTTGGCGTCGGGGTGCCCTTGCGCCTCGGCCTTGCGCAGCCACGCCAGCGCCTCTTCACGGTCCTCCTTCACCCCGTTGCCGGCCCAGTAGTACTTGCCCGTCATCAGTTGCCCCCACCCGTCGCCGAGCCGGGCGGAAGCGAGAAAGTCCTGGAACGCGAGCTCCGCCTTGCCCTGCTGCTGGTAGCGCCAGCCGCGCTGATTCAAGGCGTGATTCGAGCCGGGGTCGACCTCGATGACGAGGCTCGTCAACTCGATTGCCGCCTCCGCACTGCCGGCACTGGCAGCGACCGCGACCGCCCGCTCCAGGCAGTAGCGGATGTCGCGCGACTTGGACAGCGCCTGCTTGACGTCGGCAAACGCCTCGGCATCGCGCTTGAGCTGGCTCAACACGTAGGAACGCTCGCACAGCGTGTACGCGCTCTCGTGGAGGGCGATCGCCTCGTCGTAGAGCTTGAGGGCCTGGGCGTACTGCTTCGCCCGCTGGCGCTCGTCGGCGCGGTCCGCCGGAATGCGCGCGGCGAGGCGCGCAACCGCGCCCGGATCGTTCAGCTGCGAGCGGGATTCGGCCAGGAACGCCTCCATTTGCGCGTAGCTGCCGCCCCAGCGTGGCTCGAGGGCCGTCATGTGCGCGAGCCTCAGCTCGATGCTCCGCGGCGCAAGCTTCACCGCCTCGAGATAGTGCGCACTCTCATCCCTGCGGCTGCCGGTGGTGCGGGCAATGGACATCAACGTCAGGCGGCTGATGTAGGGCCTTTGCGTGAGCTCGAGCGAGCGCCCCAGGTCTGCCCGCGCTCTATCCAGGTAGGACCGCATGGCGCGAATGTTCTCCTCCGGCGTGTCCTTCGTGTATTGGGTGCCGCGCGCCTCCAGCCCCTGGAAATAGTGGAAGCAGCCGCGCGCCGCCAGCGCCGTGTAGGAAGACGGGAATTTCCTGACCCATTCGTTGAACCGGGGTTCCGCCTCTTGCGGAACCTTGCGGAACGCCAGGTACGCGTTCTCGAGTCGCGGACTCAGCGCCGGATCCGCCTCGAATGCGCGCTGATAGCCGCCGAGCAAGCGCTCGAGCTCCCCGTAGTCCCCCTGCTCGAGGAGACCGACGATATGACGTTGCACCGGCTCGACCGCGACAAGCACTGGCCTTGTCCGCACCGGTGCCTCCTCTGCATCCGCTTCGGATTCGCGAACAGCGTCTTCCTCTGCGCCCGTGGTTCCGGCGCCCCCGCGCGCGAGCATTTCCCGCTCCTCGGTCGGCGGATGCGATGCCAGGAACGTCGGCCAGCCTCCGCGCCGCGGCGTCTCGCCCTCCAGCCGCGCGAGTATGGCGGCAAAGTGGCGCGGCTCGATCCCGGCCTTCCGCATCATCTCGACGGCGTAGGCGTCGGCCTCGCGCTCGTGGTCCCGTGAATATTTGGTCTGCAATAGCAGCGTGGGGGCCGCCGCCGCGAGCGACGTCGTCGATGCGATGTCGCCGGTGACACCCGCGATGATGAGCGCGGTCGCAGAACTCTCGAGCAGGCGCCGCATGGTATGCCGGTGGCGGACATGCCCCAGCTCGTGCGCGAGCACGGCGATGACTTCCGGGTCGTTGCGCGCGAGCTTCACCAGCTCGTCCGTCATGACGATGATTCCCGACGGCAGCGCAAAAGCATTCGGCCCGATCACCGGGCTCGAGCGGAATTCGAGCTGGTAAGGCGTGGATTCGCCCCCGGCCCGCGCCACGGCGTCGAACCGGGCGCGCAGCCGCTCCTGGCGCGCGGCGGACAGCTTGCTGGGTTGCAGGAAATACCGCTCCATGCCGGCGAGCGTCTCACGGCCCAGCGCTGTTTCAGCTTCAACAGGAATACGCGCGGCGATCGCCTCGACCGCGACCGGCAGCACGCGGTCGATCAGCAGCCACAGCGCGGCCACCACCATGGCGATCGCGAGCACGGCATAGGCCGGGCGCGATTCCCAGCGATGCAGCGTGATCTCGTAGCTACGATCGCGCGTCATGCGATCGACGGCGTCGTTGTCGGACGTGACGCACGCGCCTCCGCCCGGGAGATAGAGCCAGCGCGGCGTGTTCGCGATGCGCAGCGACCTCCGCACACCCCGCGCGTCGAATTCCTCGTTCACGTCGCGGCCGATGATCTTCAGCCTGCCACCCGCGATCATCACGCTCACCGGGTGCCTCCGGGAGGTCTTGCCGTCGAAATAGCCCGCCTGCAGGACGCTCATATCCCGAGGTCCAGGTTGAAGATGTCGCCGAGCTCCTGCCCGGTGGCGCCGACCCGCTCGAGCGACGGATTCGCTTCGTGGGGAACATCGTCGGCGACGAACATCGTGAGGTTCTCGAGCCGGTAGCGCAGGGTGCGGATGACGGCCCAGGGTATGAGGAGCCCCGCAGTGGCGGCGATCGCGACTACGTTGCCGATGTACAGGCGCGCCAGTTTGGCGGCGCGTAGCGTGCTGGCAAACCGGATGCTCGGCCCATGGGCACCGTTCCAGAGCTGATTGGTCGTGCGCGCCTGGATGAACGCGTAGACGATCGCGTAGGCCGCGTATATCAAGACCGCGGGAGCCATGATTCCGATCCACGAATAATCTGCGGGAAGCGCCTGGCTGCCGACCGCGAGCCCCATCAGTCCCATTGCCGGAACCGTGAGGGCCAGCAGGATGATGGCGCCGAGAATATAGATCCCGAAGAACTCGCGCACCGAGACATCACAGCCGAAACGGGTCGTGCCGAGCGCGTGATGCGAGAGCACAAACGCCTTCTGGCGCGCCATGAACCAGGGGTAGGCAAGGCCCAGCGTAAGGCCCACGACGAGCGGCATCCCGACGTAGATCCGGACCGCCTCCCGCGGCGTCGCCGCGAAGTCGAAGCGCAGGCCCCGATACGCCGAGTTGCGCGCGTTGAACGTGAGCGAGCGCATGACGAGCCACGGCAGCACCAGCAGAAACACCGCCCATAACGCGTATCCGGACACCGGGTAGAGCTCGGCCGCGAACGCGTAGATTACGAAGGCGACAAACGCGACGATCCGCCCCTTCAATATCGTCTTCGGGCTGGCGAAATAATCGAAGGTGTCACCGTCGAGACGCGTGCTCCCGTAAAAATAGCGCTTCTTGCGCACCTTCGCCCAGGCCGAGTAGATGCCGAGCGTGATGAGCGTGAAGAAGAGGTTGACGATCCAGATGCGGAAATACTCGCCGGCTGAGCCGGTGAACTCCGGCCGGATAACCCGCTCGCCGGAAGCCGCCGCGGCGGACGGCGCAGGGCCCGATCGCGTCGCCGGCGCGGCCACTCCGCTGCTCACGTATTTCCCCCCTTCCTGAAGCACAGCGTCCCGAAAACTGAGCCCATTCTACCGTCCACGGTCGAAGCGCAAAAGAAAAAGGGGGACAGCCATCGCTGTCCCCCGTCGAGGTATTCCCTGAATCCTAGCCCCCGTCACCCGGTTTCCCGGTCTCCCGACGCCGCTCCTCTCGTGCCATGCGCGCGATATGCTGATAGGCGTCCTTTGCCTTCTGCGCTTCCAGCTCCCGCTCGTGCATGCGTCGCTTGGCGACACGCAGCCGCTCCTCCTGCGCTTCCCGGGCCGCTCTCGCCTGGTCATCCGCGTTCCGTTGCCACGCGTAATTATGCACTTGCAGCATGTTGCGGGTTTCGCGCCGGTATTCCTCGCGAGCCTGGCGCGCTTCGCGCTCCTCCGCCTCGAGACGCTTGTAGGCCTCGCGGCGGCGCTCTTCCTGAGACTTGCGTGCGTCCTGTTGCTGTTCGGCGTCCCTTACGACCTTCCACTCCTTGTCCTCGGCCACGACGCGCTTCGGCACGAGCCCGCGCGATACGTTCGAGAAAAATACGAGTATCAGTTGCGTGACGCTTTCCGGGTTGGCGCGCTCGGCACCCGCCACGGTTCCACCTGGCATGGCGCTGCCCAGCGCAGACGCTACCAACATGGCTAACAGCCGATTCATCGACCATCCCCGGATGAAGCGCTTGAATCAAGCACGGCATCATGGTAGCGGGAAAACGGTTTAACAACGGTTTAACAAGTTGACAGCACGAAGAATTTATTGCGTTTATGCGGCACAAAATCACATCTGATCTTCAGCGTTTGCGGAACGAGTTCACGGGCCGGCGGAGCGCAGGGCGTCCAGGATAAAAACGCGGCCGGCAATGGGCTTTCGGGCTGTTGCGTCGTACCCCGGGAAGGCGCCGGTCCGGACCCGGCCGCTTCCCGGCTCAGGCGGCGAAAAACGCGAAGGCGCGCGCCTCGATGCTTTGCCGCGGCGGCGCACCGGGCGGCGAGTGCGGGTCGTCGAACGACGTGTGCGGCGTGAAGCGCGCCCGGCCGTCCTTCTCCGAGTCGTAGACCTTGAACACCAGCGCCTCGTCGCGCCGCATCCGCGGAAAGTAATACCAGCGATGGTTCGGGTTGTACATCAGGCGGTAGGTCTGCCCTACCCGGCCCGGATAGCGGCGCTCGGCAAGTAGAAAATCCCCGAACGCGACGCTCTTCGCGTCGGCGACGGCGAGAGGATTGGACTCGATCGGCTGGTTAATGGCCCGCCAGACCTGGATGATCGCGAAGCGGCGTTGCAGCAGGTCGGCGGCCTCTTCCGGCAGGACGTCGCGCACGCGCTGCGGCCCCGACCACTCCGTATAGTCGTTGTGGGCCGAGAGCACCGGTTCGCGCACCAGCCGCGCCTCGCGCTCGCCCTCGTTTCCCGAGCGCAGGGTGTGGTCGAACAGCACCACCCGTGACGCGCCCGACACGTCCTTTATCAGCCGCTCGACCTCGGGGTAATAGACCGCTTTCAGCTCCCCGGCGTCGAAAAAGTCCCGGACCCGCGTCTTGTGCTCGACGAACACGAACCCATTCCCGTCCAGCGACAATCCGCCCGCGAGCGAACGTCCGTCGCGGATGGGCATGGGCCGCAGCTCATGCTTCCCGGTCCGGCGGCGGTGGATGTTGTTCGGTCCGAAGGTCTCGTTGACGAGCATCTCGCCGGTGTTGACCGTGTACGGGATCCCGGCTGTCATGGACTCGCTCATCGAGGGCTTTGGGTCAGATCTTGCGCAGTTGCTCCAGCATCTCCTTGGTTTCCGGTATGGTGCCCGGGTCGTAGAGCTTCGCGTAACGGACGACGCCCTTGGCGTCGAGCACGAAGGCTGCGCGCTTGTCCATGCCGCGCTCCTCGTTGAAGACCCCGTAGGCCTTGCCGACCGCGCCGTGCGGCCAGTAGTCCGACAACAGGGGGAACGGCACGCCGCCCAGCTTTTCGGCCCATGCCTTGAGGCTGGGAGCGGGGTCGGCGCTGATGCACATGATTTCGACGTTCAGCTTCTTGAATTCTTCGTAGTTCGCACGGAACCCGTTGACCTGGTTCGTTCACCCGCCGGTGAAGGCGAATGGCATGAACGTCACGACGACCGGGCGCCCGCGAAAGCTCGAAAGCGCGACTTTCTGGTCGGCGTGCGAGCCGAGCGTGAAATCAGGCGCCGCAGCGCCTACTTGAACCGTCATGGGTGTTCTCCTTGTGGTATGTTTCGGCAAAAGCCGCCGCCAAAGAATACCCGCGCGCACCATCGAGGGCAACAGGAAGAAGAATCATGAATATGGCCGTTTGTAATGCGCTGGCAGCATTGACGGCCGCGCTCGCAGGAGCTGCATCCGTTCATGCACAGTATCCGACGAGGACGATACGATTCATCGTGCCGTTCGCGGCGGGGAGCGGATCCGATACGGTCGCGCGTTTCGTCCAGCCGCAGCTCTCCGCGGCGCTCGGTCAACAGGTCGTCATCGACAATCGCCCCGGCGCGGCGGGCAACCTCGGTGCGGAGATTGCTGCCAAGGCCCCTGCCGACGGCTATACGGTGATGCTGGGCATCAGCGCCCACGCCATCAGCATGTCGCTTTACACCAAGCCCGGCTTCGACCTCGTCAGGGATTTCGCGCCAGTCACGATGCTCGCTTCGGGGTCGTTCACGCTGGCAACGCACCCTTCGCTCCCGGCGAAGTCGGTGAAAGAGCTGGTCGCCTTCGCGAAAATACGGCCCGGTGAGATCAACGTTGCGACCGCAGGCGCAACCATACGGCTCGCGGCGAAGATGCTCGAGAGCATGGCAGGAATCAGGATGACGGAGGTCAGTTACAAGGGCACGCCCCAGGCCATCACCGCGGTGATCAGCGGCGAGACCTCGGTCGGGTTTCCCGCCACCAGCGCCGTGATCCCGCACGTGCGCGCCGGGAAGCTGCGCGCGCTCGCGGTCACGACGCCCAGGCGCTCGTCCATGGCGCCCGACGTTCCGACCTTGTCCGAGGCCGGCATCCCCGGCTACGACGTGACCACATGGTACGGCCTGCTGGTCCCGGCAGGAGCCTCGAAAGAGGTCGTCGTCCGGCTGCACGGGGCGGCGGCGAGCGCGATGGCGAATTCCGCGGTGAAGGAGCGGTTCGCCGCGACCGATCTCGAACCCAATATGTCAACGCCCGAAGAGTTCGCGACCTACATCCGCGGCGAAATCGTGAAATGGGCAAAGGTGATCAGAGAGTCCGGTATCCAGGTCGAGTAGCCGACCGCTTCTCCCATCATGGCGCATCCTGATCGCTTTCTGCTGGCCGGTGTCATGGGCTGGCCCGTCATGCACTCGCGCTCGCCGCTGCTGCACAACTACTGGTTCAAGCGGCACGGGCTGGCCGGAACCTACGTGCCGCTCGCGATCAGGCCTGAAGGGCTCGCCGAAGCGCTGCGCGCGCTGCATCCGCTGGGCTTCGCGGGCGTGAACCTCACCATCCCTCACAAGCAGCACGCCATGACGCTTGTGGACGAAGTGGATCCCGTAGCGATCCGCATCGGCGCGATCAGCTGCGTGGTGGTGAGGCCCGACGGGTCGCTTACCGGGAGCAACAACGATTGCTACGGATTCATTCACAATGTGAAACAAGCCGAGCCGGGCTGGCGGGCAAGTGCGGGACCGGTCGTGGTGCTCGGCGCCGGCGGCGGTGCCCGCGCGGTGTGCTACGGCCTGCTGCAGGAGGGCGCAAAGAAGATCCGGCTCGTCAATCGCACGTTAGCCCGCGCCAAAGGCATCGCTGCCGAATTGGGCAGCGCAATCGAGGCTTCGCCCTGGGAATATCGCCACGATGCGCTTGAAGGCGCCGCGATGGCGGTCAACGCCACGAGCCAAGGCATGTCCGGCCAGCCTGCGCTCGACATCCGGCTCGACAAGCTGCCGAAAGGCGCCCTCGCCGCCGATATCATCTATACCCCGCTGGAGACGCCGTTTCTCGCCGCGGCCCGCAACCGCGGCAACCGAACCGTGAACGGCCTCGGCATGCTGCTGCACCAGGGCCGGCCCGCCTGGAAAACCTGGTTTGGTATTGAACCCGAGGTGACGGCGGAACTGCGGGCGCTGATGGAAAAAAGCCTCGTTGCGCCCGATAACTAAAGTCCGAGGGCTGGTCCGTCAGCCGTCAGCCGCCACTACTGGTCGAGCTTGGCGCGGAAGTGGTCCCACGTGCGCTTGAAGAGGCTTTGCGTCCACAGTTTCTCCCGGCACAGCGCCACTTCTTCCGCGCTGAACGAGTAGGGCTTGCCGATTTGCAGCGCCATGTACTGGCGGTAGGCGTTCTCCTCGAGGTAGTTGGCGAGCACGAACGCCTCGACGATGTCCCTGCCCACCGTTACCGCGCCGTGCGACTTCATCATCGCCGCGGGCCGGTCGCCGAGCGTGGCCGCCAGCCGATCGGCCATTGCCCGGTTGTTGATCGAGTTCGGCGAGTCGAGCACCGGCAGCGGGTGGACCAGCGAGCCCTGGGCGTAGACCGGCAGGTAGCCGTGGCCGGTCATGGTGAGGAACGTGGACCACTTCGGGTGCGCGTGCACGACCGCGTTCACATCCTTCCGCGCGCGGTAGATGCCGGCATGGAGATGGAATTCGAGCGGCGGCTTGCCGTTGCCCTCGATCACGTTGCCTTCCATGTCGATCGTGCAGATGTCGCCGACCTTGAGCTGGCTCCTCTGGCAGGAGCCGATGTTGATCAGCATGCGGTCGCTCCCGAGACGGACACTGGCGTGGCCGTTGTAGTCGATGATGTCGGAGCGCTCCAGCATGCGTATGCAGTCGACGAGCTGCTGCTTCAGCTCGGCTACCGATCTCGCGTCCTCTCGTTGCTTCACTGCGGTATCTGCCATGGATGCCTCCACTGTCACCAGTTTACCTGGGCGCGAACCTGCGCGCGCCAAAGGTCCCATGCGCGAGTGCCCGCGGTCCGGTTCGGTCCGTCCGCGAGGCGGCCCTCCTCCTCGTCAAGCGCCGCGATCGGCCCGCCGCCTCCCAGCGCCATCGTCCAGTGCTGGATGCGGGCATTGACCTCCGTGTAGACCGCGCGGAATACCGCCGACTGCAGCGTCGGCCCGCACGCCACGGACCCGTGCGCGCGCATGAGCACGATGTCCTTATTCCCCATGATCCCGGCAAGCGCCACGCCCTTCGCCCCGTCGCTGACCAGCATGTCGGTGGCGCCGAATGCCTTGCGGATGTCGAACACCGGGACACCCGCCGCGACGAAGGCCGCGTTGTGGAACATCGCCCGCATCGGCACGCCGACCAGCCCGAACGGGATGACCGAGGGCGAATGGCTGTGCACGACGGACATGATGTCCGGCCGGACCTTGTAGATCTCGCCATGAATGAAGCGCTCGAGGAAGCTGCCGCGGCCCCCGGCATTGCAGGGATTGCAGTCGAGATCGTACTCGATGATGTCCCCGGGGGTTACCAGCGCCGGTGCGATCGAACGCGCCATCAGGAAGCGGTCCGGCGCCGACGGATGGCGCATCGAGACGTGACCGAACCCGTCCACCACGCCCTGCGCGGCGAGAATGCGGCTCGCGGCCGCCAGGTCCCGCAGCAACTCGGCCGCTACCGCTCCGCCCGAACTGGGCGCGTCCATTGAAACTGCGGCCGGTGACCGGTGAGGGGATTTCATCATCGCCCGTCACCCATCACTCATCACCCATTACCGGTTCAAATGACGACCTTGGTCATCATGCCCTGCGGGAAAATCTCCTCGGGCTTGAAATGGCGGTGGGCGATGCCCTGCTGCCAGGTGTAGAGCGCCATCTGCTCCCAGGTCGGGCGGTTCTCCTCGATGCCGTAGGGGAACGGGTCGCCGCCGAACATCTCGCGCATGCTGCGCGCGTAGGTGGGGAGCCACGCCAGCGGATAGCGCGACACCGCGGAGTCGAGCAGGCGCTCGAGGCTGCGGCGCTTCGATTCCAGGAACGCGTTGTAGAGATTGCGCGCGACCCACGGGTTCTCGTCCAGGATCCGCTTCCTCATCGCGATGATGTGCATGATCGGCCACACCCGGGTGCGCTCGTAGTACTCCTCCTCCATCTCGTGGTAGTTCGGCAGCAGGCGCGCGACGTCGGGATGCCCCTCGATGAAGCAGGTCGGCGGCCGCGCGATGATCGCGCAGTCGATGTCGCCCGCGGCCAGCAGCTCGGACAGCGACTTGTCGGCGACTCGCGTGAGCTTCACCCCCTTGGGGAGGTTCAACTCGACCTTTTCATCGCGGCCGGGCGCGTTCGCCCCCGCCTGGTACCAATGCACGTCCGTCAGCTTGACGCCCATGTCGTTGTGCATCCAGCCGCG
>JAHZNX010000356.1 GCA_020028375.1 Betaproteobacteria bacterium
GGAGCTCGAACGCCATCTCAAGATCTTTGCCGACAAGGTGCCCGTCACCCGCCCGACTGCATCACCGCCGGCGGCATCGGATCAACCGCAGGGTTCCTCGCGGAAACGGCGCAAGAAGGCCCACAGCCATCCCCCGCATTTCGATCTCCGGCACGAGCTCTCTCGGATGAGTGACGTGGATCTGACGCAGATCGATGGCATCGATGTGAGTGTCGCGCAAACCGTCATCAGCGAAGTAGGGCTAGATATGTCCCGTTGGGCGGACGAGCACCACTTCGCCTCATGGTTGGGGCTCTGTCCCAATAACAAGACAAGCGGCGTCAAAGTGCTCGGGAGAGCCACGCGCCCTGTCGTGAATCGAGCCACGACGGCCCTGCGGCTGGCGGCGACCACGCTGGTGAGAAGCCGGACTTATCTCGGCGCCCAGTCTCGACGCTTGCGCACCAGGCTGGGGGCTCCGAAGGCGATCACGGCGATGGCGCACAAACTCGCCGTGTTGGTGTATCGCATGCTGAAATTCGGCCAGGAGTGTGTCGACAAGGGCATGCAGTACTACGAAGACAAACACCGCCAGCAACAAATTCGGCTTCTGAAGAAAAAGGCCGCCAGGCTTGGGCTTCAAATCGTCCAACCGGACGCCGCCTAAGTACCAAGTCTCTTAATTATGGCAACGTATTTATTATTGATGAATAGGGCCGCAGGGCGTATGTTTCCTCGACGAGAGGAGGCATATGCCGCGAATAAGCCCCTATGTCATCGCGCTGTCCCAGGACGAGCGGGCAGTGCTCGAGAGCCGTGCCCGCAAATATACGTTGCCATATTTTCAAGTGGTCCGCGCGCTCATCGTCTTGGCGGCTGCGGAGGGCCGGAGCAATGACGAGATTGCCGCGGCGCTCTCGATTGGACGCGATGTCGTCAGTCTCTGGCGCAAGCGTTTCTTCTATGAACGTCTGCCAGGCCTCGACGAGCATCCGCGCTCGGGTCGCCCCCGAGCTTTTCCCCCCAGAGGTCGTCGTCCAGGTAAAGGCCCTCGCGTGTGAACTGCCGGCCACCCTCGGCGTGCCGCTGTCCCGCCTGAGTACTGCCGACGTCGTGCGCGCGGCCCAGCGCGCCGGCCTTGTCGCGACGATCAGCGACAAGACCGTCTGGCGCTGGCTGCATGAAGATGCGATCCGGCCGTGGCAGCACCGGACCTGGATCTTTCCGCGCGATCCGCAGTTCGCCGTCAAGGCAGGCCACATCCTCGATCTCTACGCGCGGCGCTGGGATGGACACCCGCTGGAAGCCGACGAGTTCGTGCTCAGCACCGATGAAAAGACCAGCATTCAAGCACGCGTGCGGCGGCATCCCTCCCTCCCGCCCGGCCCGGGACAGCCGATGCGCGTCGAACACGAATACGCGCGCGGTGGGGCCCTGGCCTATCTGGCCGCCCTCGACGTGCATCGGGCCAAAGTCTTCGGTCGGTGCGAGGCGACGACGGGCATCGTGCCATTCGACCGGCTGGTGACGCAGGTGATGACGCAATCGCCATACGCAACCGCCCGCCGCGTCTTCTGGATCGCCGACAATGGCTCCTCGCACCGCGGCGACGCATCCGTCAAGCGCCTGCGGGCGGCCTTCCCCAACGTGATCCTGGTCCACGGCCCGGTCCATGCCAGCTGGCTGAACCAGATCGAGATCTACTTCTCGATCGTGCAACGGAAGGTCTTGACGCCGAACGATTTCGGGTCGCTCGCGGAAGTCGAGGATCGCCTCCTGGCGTTCCAGCAGTACTACGAGGCCATCGCCAAGCCTTTTCAATGGCGCTTCACGAGAGCGGACCTCGACGATCTGATGCGCCGGCTCACTGCCCGGGAGGCCCTGCGGCCCGCCGCGTAGCAGAATACGTTGCCGAACTTATGAACCGAGGTACTTAGGGTCAGACCAGGGTCAGAACGGGGTCAGAACGGGGTCAGAACGGGGTCAGATCATGGTGATGGGGCATAGACCCCATAGGACAGTGAGCGACAGGAAAGTCTAAGAGCGTCTGATAAGATGAGCTTAGGAATGATCCGCTGGCTCGGGCCTCGGGACCCCTTTCCCCCGGTTGAAGTTGCCCTGAAGGACCCGAACGGCCTGCTCGCGGCCGGGGGCGACCTCTCGCCCGAACGGCTGCTCGACGCCTACGCCCGCGGCATTTTTCCCTGGTCGGGGCCCGACGAGCCAATGCTCTGGTGGAGCCCGGATCCGCGGATGGTGTTATTCGTCCGCGAGCTTCACGTCTCCAGATCCCTGCGGCGCCGTCTTCGCGGCGGGTTCACGGTGACCGCCGACACCGCCTTCCGCGCGGTCGTCGACGCGTGCGCAGGCCCGCGCGCCGATGCCGACGGCACGTGGATCACCTCCGAGGTTGTCGAGGCGTACTCGGAACTGTGGCAGCGCGGCCACGCTCACTCCATCGAGACCTGGATCGACGGCGAGCTGGCTGGCGGGCTGTACGGCGTCGCCATAGGACGAATGTTCTACGGCGAATCGATGTTCGCCCGCCGTTCCGACGCGTCCAAAATCGCCCTGGCGCATCTAGT
>JAHZNX010000357.1 GCA_020028375.1 Betaproteobacteria bacterium
CGTGGCGAGCGTGCCCAACCTGCTGGTGGTGCCGCCCTCGCTCGGCGTGAAGAGCGTGAAGGAGCTGATCGCGCTGGCGAAGACGAAGCCCGGCCAGTTCAACTTCAGCTCGGCGGGCGTCGGCAGCGGCACCCAAATCAACGGCGAGATGTTCAAGGTCGTCACCGGCATCGAGGTCACGCACGTTCCCTACAAGGGCGCGCCCGAGGCGTTAAACGAAACCATCGCGGGCCGCGTCCAGTTCTGCTTCACGCCGATCCTGGTGGCGGCCGGG
Organism: Betaproteobacteria bacterium; assembly: GCA_020028375.1. Taxonomy (GTDB): domain Bacteria; phylum Pseudomonadota; class Gammaproteobacteria; order Burkholderiales; family SG8-41; genus SG8-41. The sequence continues at coordinate 275 of JAHZNX010000357.1, forward strand.
CAGGTCAAGGCCGGCAGGGTGATCGCGCTCGCGGTGAGCACCGCGAAGCGCTCGCCGATGTTCCCCGACCTTCCGACCGTCGCGGAAGCGGGCGTGCCCGGCTTCGATTACGACCAGTGGTACGGCCTGCTCGCGTCGGCGCAGACGCCACGGCCGCTCGTCAAGGTTGTGAACCAGGAGATGGTTCGCGTGCTGAACCTCCCCGACATCAAGGAACGCATGCTGACCCAGGGGGCAACGCCCACGCCGACTACGCCGGAGGAGTTCGACGCTTTCATCAGGTCGGAGGTGAAGCGCTTCGCCAAGGTGCTGATCGCCGCCGGCGCGCGCATCAACTGAGTGCGGCAGTAATTTCAGCTGATCCAATGGATACCGCTGCCGGGCGTCATAAGGACAAGCGCGTCGAGGCCGCCATATCGCATTGGGCGCCGCGCTTCGTCATCAATGGAGTGCCGCTCACGGACTTCCAGGAAGTGACGGCAGGCTGCGACCGCTGGGAGGACTGGTGCGCGGCGTGGAGCGCGCGCGCGGCGATCCACGAGGCGCTCGGCGACCAGGCGCTGAAGGACGGGTTCAAGCTCTCAGCCGGCGAGCACTACACGCGTGCGGCTCTGTGTTACCACTTCGGCAAGTTCCTCTTCGTGAACGACCTCGAGCAGATGAAGCAGGCGCACCGGAAGGCCGTCGAGTGCCGCAACAAAGCGCTGCCGCTGCTCGATCCGCCCGGGGAGCGCGTGGCGATTCCCTATGAAGGCAAGCATCTCTACGGCAATCTCCGCAAGCCGCGCGGAATGGCGAAGCCGCCGGCGGTCGTCATGTGCATGGGGCTCGACTCGGCCAAGGAGGAGATGGACGACTACGAGAAGCGGTTCCTCAAGCGCGGGCTCGCGACGCTCGCCTTCGACGGGCCGGGGCAGGGCGAGGCCGAGTACGATTTCGCCATCTGCCCCGAGTACGAGAAGCCGGTGAAGGCGGTCATCGATTTTGTCGAGACGCGCAAAGACCTCGACTCCGGCCGCGTCGGCATCTGGGGCGTCTCGTTCGGCGGCTACTACGCGCCGCGGGCGGCAGCCTTCGACAAGCGCATCAAGGCGTGCGTCGCGCTCTCCGGCCCTTACCAGCGCTCGGCGAGCTTCGAGGGGCGCCCCGTGATGAACGTCGAGGCGTTTCGCGTGCGCTCGAAGAGCGCCAACCTCGAGGAGGCCGGCAAGGTCGCGTTGCGTGTCTCGTTGAAGGGCATCGCGAAGAACATCACCTGCCCGATCTACATCGTCGCCGGGACGAAGGATCGACTGACTCCGGTCGACGCGGCGAAGCAACTCGCTGCGGAGGTCTCGGGCCCGTGCGTGCTGTCGATCGTCGAGGGCGGCAATCACGTCGTGAACAACCTGTGGTACCGCTACCGCGACCAGACCGCGGACTGGATGGCCACCCAGCTGGGCGCACCAAAGTCCTGATCCCGGATGCTCGCCGCCTGGTACGAGACGCACGGCGCAGCGCGCGAGGTGTTGCGGGTCGGGGAGCAGCCCGATCCGGTTCCGGGCAAGGGTGAAGTGCGCGTGCGGCTGCATGCATCCGCGGTCAATCCCTCGGACGTCAAGGCGCGCGCCGGCAGCCGGCCGGTGATCCCGCCGCGAGTCATCCCCGACAGTGACGGGGCCGGCGAAATCGACCGCGTCGGCCCCGGCGTCTCGAAGCGGCGGCTGCGCCAGCGGGTGTGGACCTACAACGGGCAGTGGCAGCGCGCGTCGGGCACCTCGGCCCAGTACATCGCGCTGCCGGCGGAGCTGGCGGTGCCGCTGCCGCGAAAACTCACCTGGGCGCAGGGCGCCTGCCTCGGCATCCCGGTCATGACCGCCCACCGGTGCCTGTTTTCCGACGGGCCGATACGCGGAATGGCGGTTCTCGTGACGGGGGGCGCCGGTGTGGTCGGGCACTACGCGGTACAGCTCGCGCGATGGGCCGGTGCGCGCGTCATCGCCACCGTCAGTTCGCCCGAAAAGGCAGCGCACGCGCGCAAGGGCGGCGCGCACGCCACCATCGATTACCGCACCGAGAACGTGGCGGAGCGGATCGACGCGCTGACCAGGGGCAGGGGTATCGACCGCGTGGTCGACGTCGAGCTCGGGGTCAATCTGCCCACCTACGAGAAGGCGCTGCGGCCCGCAGCCGTGGTCGCGACCTATGCCGCGGCGGCGACGCAGGATGCCGTCCTGCCCTCGCGCCTGCGGAGCCGCAACATCACGGTGCGCATGGTGTTCGTCTACACCATGCCCGACGCCGCCAAGC
>JAHZNX010000117.1 GCA_020028375.1 Betaproteobacteria bacterium
GGCTACCCGGGCGCGATCTATCCCATTCACCCCTCGGCCGCGGAGATCGAGGGGATTGCCGCCTACCGCAGCCTGGCCGAGGCGCCGGCCGCGGTGGACTACGCCTACATCGCGATCCCGGCCGCGCAGGTGCCGCCGTTGCTGACGAATGCGCGCGGCCGGGTGCGCTTTGCCCATGTGATCTCGAGCGGCTTCGGCGAGGTGGATGAAGGCCGGCAGCTGCAGGAGAAGCTGGTCGCCGCGGCGCGGGCGGGCGGCATGCGGGTCCTCGGCCCCAATTGCATGGGCCTCTACAGCCCGCGCGGGCGCGTCACGTTCGCCGAGGTCGAGACGCTGGAAGCCGGCCACGTCGGCGTCCTCTCCCAAAGCGGGGGGCTTGCCACCGATATCGTACGCAGGGGTCTCAACCGCGGATTGAAGTACTCGGGGCTCGTCTCCGCGGGCAATTGCGCCGATGTGGGTGCGGCCGACCTGCTCGAGTTCTTCGTCGCCGACCCGCGGACGAAAGTGATCGGGATGTATGTCGAGACGGCGCGTGACGGGCGCCGCCTGTTCGAAATCCTGCGCGGGGCGCGCGCGGCAAAGCCGGTCGTGATCTTGAAGGGCGGCCGCACCCCGCAGGGCCGGGCGGCGGCGATCTCGCACACCGGCGCTCTCGCCGGCGACGACCGGGCGTGGGGCGCGCTTTCGAAACAGACCGGCTGCGTCATGGCGGATACGCTCGACGGGTTCATCGATACGCTGCTGGCGTTCCAGGCGCTCGCGCCGCAGCCGCGGCACCCGACGCGCCGCGTCGTGCTGTTCGGCAACGGCGGCGGCGCCAGCGTGCTCGCGACCGACCAGTTCGCCCGCGCCGGGCTCGACGTCGAGCGGTTCGAGCAGCCGACCGTGGATGCGCTCGCGCGGCTCGCGCTCCCGCCCGGCACGAGCATCACCAACCCGGTGGACACGCCGGTGGGCACGCTGCGGCAGGAAGACGGGCGCGTGGCCGAGAAGATCCTCGATGCCATCCATGCGACCGGCAGGCCCGATGCGCTCGTCATGCATCTCAACCTGTCCGCTTTCGTGGGACGGGCCAAGGACGAGGTGCTGGACAACCTGGTGCAGGCCGCGCTGCGCGTGCGGGGGCGCTATCCCGGGCAGGCGCATTTCGTGCTGGTGCTGAGGTCGGACGGGGAGCCCGCGCTGGAGGAACGCAAGCGGGCGTTCCGCGCGCGGGCGGTCGCGCTCGGGATCCCGGTCTATGACGAGATCGCGAATGCCGGAGCGGCGCTCGCCGCGCTCGCGTTTCACGAGCGCTTCGTTCACTCGCATGTATAGCTACGACTTCCGCGTGACCGGCTACCCCTTCCGGCTCTACAGCGGGAAGGACGCGCTAGAGAGGCTGCCGGCGGAAGTGGAGCGCAACCGCGCGCAGCGAGCTTTCATCGTGTGCGGGCGCACGGTGTCGCGCAAGACGCCGCTCGTTTCCCGCATGCGGAAGCTGCTCGGGGAGCGACTCGCCGGTGTGTTCGACGAGATCGACAAGGACACCTCCCGCTCCTCGGTCATGCGCGCGACGGAAGCCGCCCGCTCGGCGCAGGCGGACCTCGTGATCGGCGTGGGCGCAGGCAGCGTGATCCAGGGCGCGCGCATCGTGACGATCCTGCTCGCGGAAAAGCGGCCGGTCGAGGAGCTCGTGACGCAGTATCCCGCGCACGGGCCGGCGGTGAGCCCCAAACTGCTCGAGCCGAAGCTTCCGATCATCAATGTGCTGACGGCGCCGACCACGGCGCAGAACCGCGCCGGCTCCCGCATGAAGGACGATGCGACGGCGCGCGGCATGGAGTTCTTCGACCCCAGGACGCGTCCAGTGGCGATCTTCTGGGACGCCGATGCGCTGCTCACGGCCCCGCCGCAGCTCGTCCGCACTGGAGCGGCGACGATCTGGTGCCGCGCCGTCATGAACCTCGGCGCAATCGGCGACAACCCCCTCGTGGAAGGTGACCGCCTGCAATCCTATCGCCTCGCCGCGGGGGCGATTCAGCGCATCGCGGATCCGGCCGATCCCGCGCCCCGGTTCGACCTGTGCGCGGCGACGCTGCTGCAGAACCGCGAATCCGACGACGGAGGCGACCTGTTCGCTCGCCACTGGGCGATGCGCGTCGCCTACGCTTTCTGCACCGCGCTGATCAGCGTCTTCCCCCGGATCGGCCAGGGCGAAGGTTACAGCGCGCTGATGGGCACCGCGCTGCGCCGGCTCGGCCACCGCGACCCGGAAGCGATGGCGCGCATTGCCACCGCGCTCGGCATGGACGGCGTCGCCGCCGAGGACGAGCCCGGCCGCATCGCGGACCGGATGGACACGGTGTTCCGCGCGCTCGGCATGCCGACACGCCTCGCGGAGCTCGGCATCGCGCGCGAGGGGCTGGCGCAGGTGCTGGAGGTTTCGCTCGCGAACTTCAACGCCGACCCGAAGCGCGAATTCGTGCGCGAACGCGCGGTGCTGGAAGCGGTTCTGTCGGAAGCCTGGTGAGAATGCGGCCGAAACGTGCAATTTGCCACAACCGCACTCGGCATCCCTTACATCTTGTTACGTCCCGAGAGTCAACAGGCTCGTCGTCTCCGCGTTATGGAAGGGGTGGGGACATCCCCATACCCACCCCAAAAGGAGAGACCGAAATGAAATTGAAATCGTTGTTGGCTGCCGCGCTCGTCGTGGCGTTTCCCGTGATGGCGCTCGCGCAGACCCCGGACACCACCTCGACCAAGCGTATCGATAAGCGGCAGGAAAACCAGGAAAGGCGCATCGACAAAGGCGCGCAGACCGGGCAGTTGACCGGCAAGGAGCAGAAACGTCTGGAGAAAGGCCAGGCGCGCGTCCAGAAGATGGAGGACAAGGCGATGGCCGACGGCAAGATGACGAAGAAGGAGCGCGCCCACATCGAGCACGCGCAGGACCAGCAGAGCAAGAAGATCTACCGCGAGCGGCACGACAAGCAGGTCGCGAAGTAAGGTTAAATGCGGACGCCGCCAGGCGCCGCTTTAACTGCGCGAGGTTGAACGGACGCGATCGCGCCGTTCAACTCTCGCTATTTTTTTGTACCGGCCGCGCAACTCAATTAGAATCCCGGGATTCAACCGGCGGCACGGGAGAACATGGACACGCTGAAAGTCGGCATGAAGCACACGCAGGAGTGGGAGGTGACCGAGGCGCGGTGCACCGCCCGCGGCGATTACAAGGTTTTTTCGACACCCTCGATGACGCAGCTGGTGGAGTCGACGGCGAACCAGCTTGCCGCGCCGCACTTGAAGCCGGGCCAGGGCCAGGTGGGAATCGTGGTCACCGTCCGCCACCTGGGGCCGACGCCGATGGGCAAGAAGGTGCGCGCGGAAGCCGAGCTCGTCGCCATCGACCGGCGCAAGCTCACCTTCAAGGTGAAGGTCTACGACGACGTCGAGCAGGTGGGCGAATCCGAGCACGAGCGCTTCGTGATCGACGTCGACAAGTATATCGAGAGGCTCAGGAAGAAGATTTCCACGTAGACTGCGGAAATCCTCACTCACGAATATCACCTGGTCCGGCGCTGTAAAGGAGGAGGGCCATGCATAAGCCAACGTTTTGCGTTTGCGCGGGGCTGTTGCTTGCAATTCCAGTGGCGGTGTTCGCGCAGACGTTTCCCTCGAAACCGGTCCGGCTCGTCGTTCCTTTTCCCGCCGGAGGAGCGATGGACTCCATTGCCCGCATACTGACGCAACCGTTGAGCCGCGCGTTCGGACAAAACGTAATCGTGGACAACCGCCCCGGCGGCGGCACGGTGATCGCGACCGAGATGGTGGCGCGCTCACCCGCCGACGGCCATACGCTGTTGCTGATGGCCAACAGCTTCACTATCAACCCTGCGGTACGGTCGAAGCTTCCGTACGATTCACTGAAGGATTTTGCAGGGGTGAGCAGGCTGGCGACAGTGCCGGTGATCTTCTCCGTGCATCCCTCGGTGCCCGCGAAGACGTTCAAGGAGCTGATCGCTCTCGCGCGCGCCCGCCCGGGCGAGCTGACTTACGCGACCCCCGGACCGGGGACCAACCAGCACCTGATCGGCGAGATGCTGAAAAGCATGGCCAGGATCGACATCAACCACGTTCCCTACCAGGGCGGCGCGCCGGCGACGATGGCGGTCATGGGCGGGCATACCAGCGTTCTGATCATCAACGTCACCGAGTCCGGGCCGCACATCCAGGCTGGAAAACTGCGCGCGCTCGCGGTAACTTCGCTGGAGCGCTCGGTTGACTTCAAGGAGGTGCCGACGGTCGCCGAGTCCGGCTTCCCCGGATTCGAGGCGATCACGTGGTTCGGGGCGGTGGCTCCCGCGGCGACACCGAGGGAAGCGATCAATCGGTTGAATGGCGATATCGTGCGCGCGCTGCAGCTGCCCGATGTCAGGAATGGTCTCTCCAAGCTGGGTCTGTCCGCAGCCGGCTCGAGCGCGGAAGAATTCGACGCTTTCATCCGCTCCGAGCTGCGGCGCAACGAGAAGGTCGCCAGGGCGTCGAACCTCAAGATCGACTAGGCGGAGGAGGAGGGAAGCCATGGGCAGACTGTCGGTATGCGGTTGCGCTGCGCTGCTGCTCGGGATCCCGCTGGCGGCGCAGCCGCAGGGGTTCCCCTCGAAGCCCGTCCGCATCATCGCGCCGTTTCCCCCGGGCGCCGGGACCGACACGCTCGCGCGTGTGCTCGCCGGCCCGCTCTCGCGCTCGCTCGGCCAGAGCATCGTCGTCGAGAATCGGCCCGGAGGCGGCACCGTCGTCGGCACTGAGGTGGCATCGCGGGCGCCCGCGGACGGGCACACGCTCCTCATCATCGCCAACAGCTTCACGATCAACCCGGCCGTGCGCGCCAAGCTCCCGTACGACACGCAGAAGGACTTCGCGGGCGTCGCGCGCCTTGCGTCGACTCCGATGGTGTTCGCTGTTCATCCCTCGGTGCCGGTGAAGACGCTGAAGGAGCTGATCGCGCTCGCCCGCGCCCGGCCCGGCGAGCTCACCTGGGCGAGCAGCGGCGCGGGCACAGGGCACCACCTCGCCGGGGAGTTGTTCAAGTCTCTGGCGAAGATCGACATGACGCACGTGCCCTACAACGGGGGGGCGCCCGCGGCGATGGCGGTGCTCGGCGGGCATACCAGCGTCGTGCTGGTGAACGTCCTCTCGCTCGCGCCGCACATCGCGTCGGGCCGGCTGCGCGGGCTCGCCATCACCTCGCCCGAGCGGGTGGAGATGCTTAAAGAGCTGCCCACCGTGGCCGAATCCGGCTTCCCGGGGTTCGAGACCTCGATCTGGTTTGGCTCGGTGGTGCCGGGCGCAACGCCGAAAGAGGCGGTCAACCGACTGAGCGCCGAGATCCTGCACGCGTTGCAGCTCCCCGAGGTGAAAGACGTCGTCGCCAAGGGGGGATTGAACCCGGCGCCGCTCGGCGCAAGCGAGTTCGAAACGTTCCTGCGCGCCGAAATGCAGCGCAACGAGAAAGTTGCCCGGGCAGTGAACCTCAGGATCGACTGAGCGCGCGCGTGGCGCGCGCCAGGCAATCCGTTCAGGGGTGCTTTGCCGCTTCGCTCGCCACCGCCTTCGGAGCGAGGCCGGCGGCGGTGTCGGCCAGAACTTCCCCGTGCCCGATGCCGAGCGTCTTGATCCACCGCTGCTGCCCCAGCGTCAGAGCGATGAAGAACCCCAACTCGACCAGCTCCGGGACGCTGAAGTGCTCATGGAGTTTCGCCCAAAGCGCGTCGTCCGCGATCTCGGAATTCCAGATGATGGCGCTCGCGTAGGTCAGCGCCACCTTCTCCCGCTCGGTGAACTTCGATGAAGTTGCGAACTTGAGGAGCTCGTCGTACTGATCTTCGCTGAGGCCTTTCCGTCCAGCCTGGACGGATCGCTGAACCCCTCAGTACTCACACTCGATCGACTGCGATACGTAGACTCGGCACAGCTCCTTGATCCTGTGGTCGCACACGCCGTGCCGGAAGGTCATGTCCCAGGCCTGCGAAAACGCCCGGATGACCGTCGGGTTATGCGCGCGAATTGCCTGGCTCTCGGGCCGGGGCGCACCCTCTCGGCGCGCCCTCTCCAGATAGCCAAGGATCTCGGGATCGGTTACCGATGCCGGATCTACGTAGGGGATGCGGGGCATGCGATTTCCTCCTGTGGCAACTTCGGTTGCGAGACCGGCCTCACTTCCTGTCCACCGTCGTCAGCTTTCCGATCGAGCGTGGATCACGCGGGTGCCAGCGGCCGGAGTCCACCAGCGCGAGAAACTCGTCCGTGAGGCGGTTGAACGTGTCCGGCTCCTCGACGTTTACCGCGTGGCCGGTCCCCGGCACCACGGTGAGCCGCGCCGCGCTGCACACGCGCTTGATGAAAATCCCGGGCTCCAGGCAATTGTTGTCCTCGTCGCCCGAGATGATGTGGGTCGGCACCCTCATCCGGCTCAAGCCGCGCTTCAGGCTGTAAATGGTCGGCCGCCGCGCCTGCACGCCGCGCAGGGTGTTGGCCGAGCCGAGCGCAGAGTGGCCCGCGAACTCCTCGCAGAATTCGCGGAACGCGCGCGGATCCTTGTTCTGCAACTGCACCCGCGCCGGGCCGATTTGATAGACCGTGATCGCCTCCGGCGTGCCGAGCTCCTCGAACCGCCGCGCCAGCACTTCGGTATCGCGCAGAAATTGCGCGCGCTTGTCGGCGTCGGAGCCATAGCCCGCGCCGATTACCGTGAGCGAGCGCGCCATGCCTGCGTGGCGCAGCCCGAAGTGCAGCGTCGCGTAGCCGCCCATGGAGCAGCCGACGATGTGCGCCTTGCGGACGCCGAGATCGCGCATCACGTTGGCGATGTCGTCGGCAGCGATCACCTGCGAATACTGCGATGGCGAGGCCGGCACGTCCGAAGGGGGATAGCCGCGCGCGTTGAAGGCGATGCAGCGATAACGGCGGCTGAAGTAGCGCAGCTGCGGCTCCCAGCTGCGCAAGTCGTGCGAGAACTCGTGCACGAACACGATCGGAAAGCCCGTCCCGGCTTCCTCATAGTAGAGCTGCACACCCTTGGAGTCGAGGAAGGGCATTTACGCTTTTGCCGCCATCGTTGATGGATTGTACGAGCGCGGATCTCGCGGTCGCCAGCGGCCGGAGTCCACGAGGTTCAGGAAATCCCCGGTGATGCGGTTGAAGAAGTCCGGCTCTTCGACGTTGACGACGTGTCCGGTCGCCCGCACCACGGTCAGGCGCGCCGCCGGGCACACCCGCTTGATGAAGAGGGACGGGTCGAGGCACGCATCGTCCTCGTCGCCGACCACCACATGCGTCGGCACCCTGGATTTCGCGAGGCCCGGGCCCAGTTCGTAAATAGTGGGACGCCGGCGC
>JAHZNX010000358.1 GCA_020028375.1 Betaproteobacteria bacterium
AATCGCGAGCCGCTTGCCGCGACCATGCACGAATCGGCGCTGGATGGGTCGCCCAAACCCCGAATGCCGCTCCGTCATGACCCAAGAGAGGAGCCCGCTGCGGGAAAGCCGCACGGCGGGATCTGTGCGGGGGGTAGGCAATAATGCCTATCCCTACCGCGATAAGAGATTTCCTGCATTCTAGCCTGACTTCGCCGATTCGACTCTGATTTTCGGAATCGGCATTGGGCAAGTGCCTGATCCGCAAGGGTTGGGGAGGACGAAAAGCGCGAGAACCGGCTGTAGTGAAGACCCGACGCTATTTTCGTGGGCGGGCTGTTCTGCTAGTTGGCAGCCGTCATGTTTCTTCGCGCCACGATTCGTCGGAAGGACGGCAAGGAGCATCGCTACTGGAGCGTTGTCGAGGCGAAGCGCGTCGGCAGCGGGCGCGTGGTGCAGCGGCAGGTGCTGTACCTGGGCGAGATCAACGATACGCAGGAGCTGGCGTGGCGCAAATCGATCGAGGTCCTGGAGGACGGCGCCGCCGAGCCGCGGACGCTGGCGTTGTTTCCGGAGGATCGCTGTGAGGGACTGCTGGCGGATGCGTCGATCGTCCGCTTGAAGCTGTCGCAGTTGCGGCTCGCCCGCCCCCGGCAATGGGGCGCATGCTGGTTGGCGCTGACGCTGTGGCGGGAGTTGCAGCTCGATCGGTTCTGGCAGGAGCGGCTGCCGGCGAGCCGCAAGGGCACGCGCTGGGATCAGGTGCTGTTCGTGTTGGTGGCCTATCGGCTGATTGCGCCAGGCAGCGAATGGCACTTGCACCGGGAGTGGTTTGCGCGCAGCGCGCTGGCGGATCTGTTGGGCGAGGCCGCCGGGCTGGCGGAGAGCCACAAGCTCTACCGCTGCCACGACCGGCTGCTGGCGCACAAACAGGCGCTGTTCGATCACTTGGTGGGGCGCTGGCGCGATCTGTTCAACGCCAGCTTCGACGTGCTGCTCTACGACTTGACGAGCACCTACTTCGAGGCCGACCCGCCGTTTGCGGAGGGCGACAAGCGGCGGCACGGCTACTCGCGCGATCACCGGCCGGACTGCGTACAGGTGCTGATCGCGCTGGTGGTGACGCCGGAAGGCCTGCCGCTGGCCTACGAGGTGCTGGCCGGCAATACCGCGGACAACACGACGCTCAAGGGGTTCCTCGATAACATCGAGCGGCAGTACGGCAAGGCGCGGCGCCTCTGGCTGATGGACCGGGGCATCCCGACGGAAGAGGTGCTGGCCGAGATGCGCCAATCCGCGCCGCCCGTGCAGTATCTGGTGGGCACGCCGAAAGGACGCCTGAGCCGTCTGGAGAAGGAGCTGCTCGCCAAGCCCTGGCAAGACGCCCGGCCAGGGGTGCAGGTGAAGCTGTTGCCACAGGATGGCGAGCTCTACGTCTACGCCCAGAGCCGCGATCGCGTCGCCAAGGAGCGCGCCATGCGAAGGCGGCAACTGAAGTGGCTATGGCAGCGGCTCACCCAACTCGCAAGCATGAAGCTCCCGCGCGAAGAGCTGCTGATGAAGCTTGGCGCTGCCCGAGCGCACGCGCCCACGGCTTGGCGCCTGGTCGCGATCGACGTGGCGAGGGACGGCGCCGCGTTCGGCTACCGGCTCGACCGCGACAAGTTGCGCCAGGCGCGCCGGCGCGAAGGGCGCTATCTGTTGCGCACCAATCTGACCGAGGACGATCCGGCCAAGCTGTGGAGCCTCTATCTTCAGCTCGTGCGCGTGGAGGAGGCGTTCAAGAACCTGAAGGGTGATCTCGCCATCCGGCCGATCTTCCACCAGCTCGAGCCGCGCATCGAGGCACACATCTTCATCGCCTTCCTGGCCTATGGCCTATACGTCACGTTGGCCCGGCGCCTGTACGCCCTGGCGCCGGGACTGACGCCGCGCAGCGCGCTCGAGAAGTTCGCCGCGTTGCAGATGATCGACGTGTACGTGCCCACGACCGATGGTCGCGAACTCCTGCTCACCCGATACACGGAACCCGAGCCCGACCTCAAACTGCTGCTCGACAAACTGAAGCTCGACCTGCCCGCGCAACCGCCGCCCAGGATCACCGCCAGCCAGCACTCCCCAGCCGCTTCCCTGTAGTGAAGACCTTCGCAGGGTCGGTCTCGCAATATCAAAGAGTTAGTTCCTCCGAACCCGCCCAATCGGCGAAGTTAGGTTAGGGCCAAAGCGCACGAAGGCGAGTTGAGTCGTGAAGGCAAGCTCATCTCATTTAAGGGCCTTGCCGCGTCGGCCGAGCGGTCCTGACCTGTCTTGATCCATCAATCGTACCCCCGGCTGAGACTTTCGACGAGGTGTCCAGCACGATCCACCAGTAGTAAGCCATTGCGCGGCACACAGGAGTGGTACACACGCCACTCGGGAAGCGTCCCTAGCTAGGTCGTCGGAAAGACGGCAGTTTTCTGCCGCTAGAGGGAGGCACATTCCGATCGCGAGAGTTCTTTGAGAATATCAACGTCTTAAAGATCCAAGCGAGAGGCCGAAAGGCGTCTGCGGAGACCAGCCTGTACCCGC
>JAHZNX010000359.1 GCA_020028375.1 Betaproteobacteria bacterium
GCCAGGCACACGCGTAAGCGCGCTCTTGCGCATTCACTCGAAGTCCCAAAGGCATGTCCTTCATTTCCCCGAAGTTTCTGGGACGGGAAGCGAATTATGCTCCAAAGGGAGCTATTGCGCGAAGGCTCTGCTAGACCCGCTTAGATGTTATGTTCTACTCGAATACTGAGTGGTATCTGTTTCATTTTACTCATATATCAAGGGCAAGAATCGCGTCGTCACCCACCCTGCGCCCGAGCACGCTTATGAGCCCGATCAAAGCGGCGCGCATTTGCGGTTCAGCGGAAGCGATCCCCTTGAAGCTCACGCGCCCGCCTTTCACGGTACCGCTGCCCTCCAGGCGCAACGGCCCGCGGAGGGTGTCGAGCTGCACGCGCGCGGTATCCCCTGCTCCCGTGATCTGCAGGCGATAGCTTCCGAGGGGCGCGACGGTGGACAACGCCGTCTGCGCCTCGCGCCAATCGATCTGGAGACCGCCCGCCAGCGCGCCGCCCTTGAATTCGAGATCGGTCCAGCGCACGGCGAGAGCGCCCCCGGGACGAACCGTGTTGAACGGTGTGCCCAATGCCACGAGCAGCGCCGCGGGCAGCTCGGCCTGTCCTGCCGTGAGCGCGACCGACCGCGCCGCGACCGTGACCCTGAGCGGTGCGGTCAGGGCCGGGTGCGCGATGTCGGACGTCACGCGTCCCGTGACGATCGCCGCGAGCCCAATCTTCCACGTGACCCGCCCTGGAACGAGCATCACCTGCCGCCCGTCGCTCAGCCCGAGCATCGCCGACCCGTTCCAGACCGTGCCGCGCGCGTCGATCACTCGCAGCCGGCCTTGAGACTGCAGCCAGTCTCCCACCCAGGCCGCGGGCGCGCGCACCGCCACGGTCAATGCAGCCACCACCACGGCGGCAAGCCCCAGCCGGTATCGCATCATCTACGGTCGCATTACCGCCGCGCCGCGATCTCGAAAGTGGCCTCGGCATCGACCACGGCACGGACAGATGTCCGCGTAATCCGGACGGCCGCGATGCGCAGCCGCGATTCGCGCGCGGCTTCCTCCGCCCACGCGAGCCACTGCGTCACGGGCACGCCTTTCGCGCTCGCGGCGAGACGGCGCTCGTCGAGCACGGCGACGCTCACGCCGCCCAGGTTCGCACGCGCGAGCGCCTGCTCGAGCGCAACCTTCGCCGCGCTTGCCGACTCCACCGCGACACCGCGGCTCGCCAGCCGCTTGGCTTCCTGGGCGAGCGCGTCGATTTCGGCCGCCTGCGCGCGCAGGCGCGGCAGCTCGGTGCTCAGCCGCTCGCGCGCCTTCCACGCCGGTTCGAGCGCGGCCATATAGACGAAGGCAAGCAGGGCGAATGATCCGGCCGCCGCCGTCATTGTCCGCTCGCGCCGTCCGAGCCCGACCCACCACTCGCGCAGCCAAGCGATCACGTTCCACCCTCCCTGCGCACGCTCAGCACCGAATCGGAAAACCTCGCCGCCAGCCCGGCCTTCGCAAGGCGGGCGACGAGCGCATCCCGCTTCGCCGCCGAATCCACCGCGCGGGGCTCGAAACGCACCGCCAGCGCCCGGTCGCGGTATTCGATCAGCCGCACCGCATCCGCATCCACCTGCACGGCCTGGGCAAAGCGCGCGGCAAGAGGCAGAAAATCCCCGGCGTCACCCGTGCCGGCCCCGGAACGCATGTCCACGAGCGCGCGCCGCATCTGCGCCACGGGATCGAGCACGACCGTCACCCGCGGAAACGCTTCGCGGAACAACGTGGTCATCTGGACGCGGAGCTGCTGCTCCTCGCGCAGCTTGAGCCAGGCGTCGATATTGAGTCCAGCGATCCACGCAAGCGCGAGCGCGGCGGCGAGCGCGGCGGACACGCGCCAGACGCGCCAGTCGGCCATGCGTGGCGCGAACTCATATTGCAGCAGCTCGAGCGCGACTGGCGCCGCCCGGGCGCGATCGGGAGTAACCGATACCGTTGTCACGCCGAGCGCTGCGCTCCAGGCCGCGCTGTCGCACTCGCCCTCGACCTCGATCGCTTCTGGCCTCACCGCCCCCGCCTGTTCGAGAGCGAGGCGCAATTCCACCGGCGGTTCGGCGCCCCCGGAATAGGAACATGCGATGCCGAGCCGCTCGCCCATGCGCAGGCTCCCGTAGGCACTGCCGGGCCGCAGGCGCCACTTCCCCCGCCCCGCGGCGAGCGTAAGCGGCTCCGGGGTCGCGCTGAGGGGCGTGATACCGAGCCGGCCGAACAACTCGAGAGCCCGCCTCAACAGCGCGCGATCGAGCACCGCGAGCGTCGAGCGCCCCGCGCCATCGGGCCTGCCGGCAGCAACGAACGCCTGCTCGATATCGCCGAGCAACATCGGCTCGGCGAGCGCGGGCAGCGCCGCGCGCAGCCGTGCTCCGGAAAGACGCGGCAACGCGACGTCGAGCAGCAGCACATCGGGCGCCGCGATCACCAGCTCCACGCGCGCGAGCCGCGGCAGCGCGGCCGGCACCGCGATGCCGCGCTCGAGCACGCGGCGCTCGCCGTCGATGACCTCGAAATC
>JAHZNX010000360.1 GCA_020028375.1 Betaproteobacteria bacterium
AGGCCGTTGGTGCCGATCAGGGCGAGGTTTCTGCCCTCGCGGATGAAGTCGAGTCCGAGCGCACGCTCGATGAGGTCGCGCTCGATCTTCTTCGGCCAGTTCCAGTCGAAGTCGGCGATGGGCTTGAAGCGCCCGATGCGGGCCCGCTGCAGGCGGCTCTGGAGACTGCGTCTGGTCCTCTCGACCTGCTCGAGCCGCGCGATTTCCTCCAGGATCTGCGCCGGCGACCAGCGGCCCTTGGTGGCGCGGGCGAGGAAATCGTCGAGGCCATTTGCGATCGCGACGAGGCCGACCTTGCTCAGCCGCGCCGTGAGGTCAGTTACGTTCGTCATCATCGTCGTCGTCGCGGCGAGCGAGCTCATCGTAGGTCTCCGAGAGATGGGGTTTGACGTAGAGGTCGCGCAGGTCGGGACGCCGGGACAGCTCGACCGGCAGAGCCATTCTTCGCTGGGCCGTGCGACGCCGCCGGGCGAGCAGGAAGGCGACCGAGCTCAGCCGCGGGGTCTGCCGCGCGAGCGATTCATTCACGGCTGCCGAAAGCTCGGCCGCTCCGTAGTCGTCGAGCAGGAGCAGGAGACGCTCGGTGGTGGCGGCGACGGATTCGCCGCGTTGGAAGCACGCCTCGAGAAACGCCTCGGTAGCGCGGACGGCATCGTTGAGCCGGGCACGCGGCACCGAGCCCCGCGCCCGCCGCTTCTCCTCGAGCAGCGCCTCGACGTGCGCGGGATCCTCGATCCTCTGGTGGCGGTCGTAGCTGCGGCGGTGCCGGACGATCTCGCTCGCGGCGTCGAGGATGCGCACCGCGGTCTCGGAGGCGGCCAGCGTGAGCGCGCGGCCGACCGCGGCGGGAGGAATCGAGTAGTCGTTGAGGTCGAAGCGGACGTAGATGGTCTTCGCCGAGCGGACGGGGACGACCAGCTCCGTCTCGAAGGGGTGGGCGGGCAGGCTCAGCAGCTGCGGCCGCTCCTCCTCAAAGGCTTCGGCGACCGTCTTGCGATCGTCCGCGGGCCAGCGCCGGGCGCCCGCGACCTCGTCGCGCCACACGAGACCCTGGCGGTTGAGGTCCTCGACGGTCGAAAACGAGCGCGCGGCGAAGAAAGAATCGCGCACGTAGCGCACAGTCCGTTCGACGGCTCCCTTCTCGCTGCCTCGCCCGGGCCGGGCCGCACGGGGCGCGAAGTGGTAATGCGAGGCGAGCTCGAGCAGGCGGGGGTTGAAGCGCACTCCCTCGCCATAGCGGTCGAGCACAGCCGAGCGGAGGTTGTCGTACAGGCAGTACCGGCTGACCCCCTGGAGGTCCGCGAAGGCGTGGACGTGGCCGCGCATGAAGTTCTCCAGCGACTGGTCCAGAAAGAAGCGCAGGAAGAACCACCGCGAGAAGGTCAGCGTCAGCACGAAGGCCGACAGCGCGCGGCGCGCCGCCCCGATCCTCACCTGGCCGAAGCAGGCCCAGTCGACTTGCGATTCTTCCCCGGCGAAGGTGCGCCTGCGCAGGAACGCCTCGTGCCGGTTCGGCCGCAGCGCGCGCACTTTCTCGCGCACCTGCCGCACGCTCAGCGGACAGCCTCGCTCGCGCAGCATGTGCCACAGCCGCGTCGCCGTCAGCCTCGGATACCGCTCGAGCGTCTCGCGCACAAAGCCCACGTACGGGTCGAACAGGCTCAGCCGCGGCCCGGCCGGCGCCCGCGCCCCCTCGCTCAGTGCCCGCTGCACCGTCTCGTGGTGCAGCCCCAGCTCCTGCGCGATCGTTCCCACCCGCCAGTGCTCGGCGTAGTACAGGTGCCGGATCCGTGCGACGGCCTCGACGTCGATCACCCTTGCCTCCCGCCGGTGAGTCGATGAGAGGCCCCGGCCGCCCGCACACCACGCAGACGAACCAGCCCTCGTCGTTGAACCGAGGCGTGGCGATCGCCGCCTCCTCCTCTGCGCTCACCGGGCTCGTCGGCACGGTAGACAAGACGACCCCGTCAGGTGAACGCTGATCCGTCACTACCTGCGATCCGGACACACGCTCCCGGTACTCCGCCTGGCGCCGTGCGTGGTCCAAACGCCCGTCGAAGCCAGTTTGGTGGAGAGCGTTCGCCGCGCGGTGGTTTTCGCGCCGCGTGCGTCGGCGACACGCGCGCCCGCAGTAACGCTGGCCGCGGTAGCACGACTCGCAGATCGCGAACGGCACCCCGCACCCGCCGCACAGCAGCAGGTACAGGACGACCTTCGCCACCAGGCGCTTGCCCACGTCATCAGGCCCCGCGCGGAGTGGACAAGCGAGCGCGGCGGTGCAATCCTTCGACCGCTCACGTCGTCTCGTCCCGCCCCGGCGGCCCTACACCGTCGGGGCTTCTTCTTTCGCGGGCGCGACGATACCGCACATCCCCTGAACGCACGACGCGGCTTCGCCGCGGATGATGATGGGGTCGTCAGTCGGTCGACCGCACGTCAGGATTCCGCGCTTCTCGACCGCCGTTCACACGCTGGCCGAACGCCTGAAAACAGACGTCGTCCGGTGGCTCAAGGACCATCATTCCGAGTTGCTGAAGTGATG
>JAHZNX010000118.1 GCA_020028375.1 Betaproteobacteria bacterium
CCGCTCGAGATCCACCTCGAGGCCGTCGAGGAAGATGCTGTTCAGCGCGTGGCCCGCGATCTGCGCGAGGGAAGGGTGCGTCTCGATCCGGACGCGCTCCTCCGGCTGCTGCTGCTGGCGTCCCACGCCGATCACGAACAGGCGGTCCGCCCCGAGGTGCAGCGCCGGGCTGACGGGCGCGAACTGGCGCATCGAGCCGTCGCCGAAGTACTCGCGGTTGATGTGCACCGGCGGGAAGATGAACGGCAGCGCGCTGGAGGCGATCAGATGATCGAGCGTGATCGTCATCGGCACGCCGATGCGCCGCGCGCGCTGCCACGGCTGCAGGCCGGAAACGCCCTGGAAAAAAGTCACCGACTGCCCCGAGGTATAGGCGGAGCAGGTGACGCTGAAGGCGGTGAGATGGCCGGCGTCGATCGAGCGCTGGATCGCTGCGAAGTCGAGATAGCGCCCGAGGAGCGCAACCAGCGGCGCGTTGTCGAGCAGCGAGACCGGCCGGCGGCTGAACGCGCCGCCCGTCAGTGCGGTGTAGACCCAGCGGGCGCTGTTCGCCACCGCGCCCCACGGGTCCGACCGGTAGACGTGATGCACGCGGAAGTTCTTCCATACCAACATCAGCCGCCGCACGCCGCGCCGGAAGTCACCCGCATCCATCGCCAGCACCGCAGCGTTGATCGCGCCCGCGGAGGTTCCGCAGATGATGGGAAACGGCGTGCTCACCTCGTCCGGCAGCATCTCCGTCAGCGCCCGCAGGACGCCGACCTGGTAGGCGGCCCGCGCGCCGCCGCCGGTCATGATCAGCCCGACTTTCGGCCGCTCGCCCGTCATGTTTGCCCGCGCCTCAGCGCCGCAGCAGGCGGCACAGGTTGTAGAGCATGCCCGCTGTCGCGCCCCAGATGTAACGCCCCTCGAACGGGATCGCCAGGTAGTGTCGATGCCGGCCGCGGAAGCGGAACTGCCGGCGCTGGTAGCGGGCGGCGTCGAGGAAGTGCTCGAGCGGCGCCTCGAATACCGCCGCCACCTCGAACGGGTCGGGATTCAGCGCGAACGGCGTCTCGATCCAGCCCACCACCGGCGTAATCCGGAAGCCGGAGGGGATTTCATATTCGGGCAGCCGTCCGAGCACCGCGACCGATCCGGACGCCAGGCCGATTTCCTCCTGGGTTTCGCGCAATGCGGTCTCCTCGCGGCTCGCGTCGCCCTCCTCCACCCGCCCCCCGGGAAAGCTGATCTGGCCCGCGTGATCGTCGAGGTGCGCCGTGCGCTGGGTGAACAGCACCTGCACCCCGCCGGAGCGGTCGATGAGCGGCACCAGCACAGCCGCCTCGGTGACGCGCGTGCCCTCGTGGAGGGCGATCACGTGCAGATCGTCGGGCTCCGGCGACGGTGCGGGCCGCGCGAGCCTTTCGGCGATGCCCTCCCGTGTCAACGGGAATACCCGGCCGTGCGTTCGTGTTAACTGTCGGGAAGCCACGCTATAATTGCCAATGTCCTGTTGTAGCAGGGAATCTTACCCGGGCCCGGCAGGCCATGCATCCGGTGGAATTCCCGGCACGTAGCATGACACGGCGCCGGCTTCCGGCCGGCAATCTTTTTTCAACAAGAGAGGGAGATTTGCATGAAGTTCCGCACCATCCTAGTCGCATCCTTGTTCGCTTTGACCAGCGGCGTCGCGTACGCCAATTCCTGCCCGAAGCACATTAAGGCGATCGACGCGGCGTTGCCCAAGGCCACGCTGTCCGACGCGCAAAAGGCCGACGTGAAAAAGTACCGCGACGAGGGCGAGAGCCTGCACAAGGCCGGCAAGCACTCCGAGTCGCTGGAAGCCCTGGCCAAGGCGGAGAAGATCCTCGGCATCAAGATGTAAGCTGGTTTTCACCCCCTAATCCCCGCCCGCGCGGCGGGGATTTTTTTGTACTGCCGCCGCCTTCGAAGACGGCCGAATTCGCGGCCGGGGGCCGGTGGCGCGCCGCGCGTGCTACTTCTTCAGCTTCAGCGGCAGGTACGGCTCCGCGCATCTGATGATATCGGTGTTCGTCGATTGCTCCAGGCAGTGCCGGGCGTCCTCTTTGACGGCGGATTGTCCGGGACCCTGCACGATCGTTATTTCCTTCTGGGGCGCGGGCTTCATCTCTTCCTTCATCGCGCCTGCCGGAGCGGCTGCGGGCTTGTCGGCCGGCGCCTGGCCGTAAACGGTCCCGGAAGCCAGCACCGCGATTAACGCCGCCATCACGATTCGCTTCATACTCCAGCTCCTCTAGAACGAAATTCCATATTAATCAGTGGCATACACTACAAACTTCGGTCTATTCCCACCGCCGAATCGAAACTTTACGCCGAATCAACGCGTTAGTCACGAGCCCACCCGTGCGTGGTGGGACGGCGGGTGATCGAGCCCGCCCGCCGTCCGTGTCCGCATCACGTTTTCAGTTCTTCCACTCGAAGGTGAGCTTGCGGTGCTTCCCCTGCTCGACGGTCACGTTCTGCAGGATCACAACCCCGCTGTAGGTCGCGCTCACGGCGTATTCGCCGACGGGCAGGTTCGCGAGCAGCAGGTCACCCTCAGCCTTCGCCCGCAGCATGAGCTTGCCGTCACGGTTCTTGATCATGACGTCGATGTCGGCCGGTTGCTGGCGGAGCGATGGCCCCTTGCGCGCGAATTCCAGCTCGAGCGGGTAGTAGCGGGCCACATGTCGCATGGCGGCTGTGTCCTCTTTGCTCTTGCCGGACGCGAGATAGGCAACTGCGCCCCCGCTCCTGTCCGCCGTTCCCGTGGTGGCCGCGGCGGGGGCCGCAGCTGCAAGAGCGGCGGTGAACAGCAAAATGCCGAATGCGGATTGAGTAAACATGGTCGGGTTCCTTTGATTGAAGTTGATGGGGGGTTGGCCGCGCAGGGCAGCGTGCGTTTTGGAGGCGCGCACTGCCCGGGCAGCCCGGCTTTTTGTCCGGCTCAGCCGAGCTCCACCGGGACAAAAATCTTGGCCTCGTTACGCTGTAGCAGGAGCGCCACGGACTTCCTGGACTTTGCGATCTGGTCGCGCAATTGCTCGACGTCCGTCACCGGTGCGTTGTTCACCGAGAGGATGATGTCGCCCGGCCGCACGCCGGCCCTGGCCGCCGCACCGCCGGCGTTCTCGACCAGTACGCCTGCGCTGACGCCTGCCCGCTTCTGCTCGTCCGGCGTCAGCGCGCGCACGGCAACGCCCAGGCGGCCCTGCTGAGTTGCGTCCGCCGGTGCCGGCGTCATGGCCGCCTTGGCCGGCTTGAGCTCGCCAACTGTGACCATGAGTTCGCGCGCAGCGCCCTTGCGCCACACTTCGACCGTTGCGGTCGAACCGGGCTTGAAATCCGCGATGGTGACCGGCAGCTCCACCGAGCTTGCGATTTCCCTGCCGTTCACCTTGAGGATCACGTCACCCGTCTCGATCCCCGCTTTGGCCGCCGGCCCGTCCTTTTCGACCGAACTCACCAGAGCGCCGGTGGGCTTCTTCAGACCGAAAGACTCGGCGAGCGGCTGGCTCACTTCCTGGATCGTGACGCCGATGCGGCCGCGCGTGACCTTGCCGTGCTGCGCGAGCTGGTCCATGACCCTGGCCGCGACATCGACCGGGATTGCGAACGACAGGCCCTGGTAGCCGCCGGTGCCGCTGTAGATCTGGGCGTTGATACCGATCACCTCGCCCCTGAGATTGAAGAGCGGCCCGCCCGAATTGCCGGGATTGACCGCCACATCGGTCTGGATGAATGGAACGTAGGTGCCGTCCGGCAGCGCGCGCGATGTCGCGCTCACGATGCCCGCCGTCACGGTATTCTCGAATCCGTATGGCGAGCCGATCGCCACCACCCACTCCCCGACGCGCACGTCCTTCGCATCGCCCAGCTTGACGGTCGGCAGATCCCTGGCGTCGATCCGGAGCAGCGCGATGTCGGTCTGCGCGTCGCTGCCCACGACCTTCGCCTTGAACTCGCGCCGGTCGGTGAGCTTCACCGTCACTTCGGAGGCGTCCGCCACGACGTGAGCGTTGGTGAGAATCAGGCCGTCCCGGCTCACGATGAAGCCGGAGCCGACGCCGTGCTGCGGCGTGTCGCCGCGCGGAAACGGCATGCCGAAGCGCCTGAAGAATTCGTAGAACGGGCTGTCCGGCCCGAATTGGGGCATCGCCCAGGACTCCTTCCCCGCCCCTGCCGTCCGCATTACGCTGACGTTTACGACTGCCGGCCCGTGGCGCTCGGCGAGCGCGGCGAAATCGGGCATGGCCCGGACGGCGTACGGCGCCGCGGCCGGTGCCTGGGTGGCGCTGGATCCGGTGCGCGCGTACGCGATCGCCGGGTCGTACAGCTTGATGAGACCCGCGCCCGCCGTGATGACGCCGGCGGCAATTAATGCAGCGGTAACAGCTTTGATGCGCATGATCGTCTCCTTTCGAAATGAGCGAACCGAAGCGTTTCGCTTCGGGCGACGATCATGCTAGGGAGCGCGCCTTAAACCAGACTTAAGGCGCGAACGGGGAACATCAGGTGGGCGGGGCGGTTCCCGCAAGCGGCAGCGTGACGCGGGCCGTGAGCCCGCGCTCGCCGGGACCGTCGGCGAGCGCGATGCGCCCGCGGTGGCGCTCGACGACTTTCTTCACGATGGCGAGCCCGAGCCCGCTGCCGCCCGCGCCGCCGCCGACGCGCCGGTAGAATCGGTCAAACACCCGCTCGCGCTCGTCGGCCGGGATGCCCGGGCCGGAGTCCGTTACTTCGATAACGGCCTCGCCTTGCGCCATGAACGTCGAGACGTCCACCCGACCCCGCTCCGGGGTGTAGCGCACCGCGTTGTCCACCAGGTTCGCGATCAGCACGCGCAGCCCCTCGCGATCGCCGGTGACGCGGAGCGGTTCCGCGCCGACCATGCCGAGGTCCATCGCCTTCGCCTCGGCGAACGGCATGAGTTCCGCAATCACCAGCCGCGCGAGCCCGACGAGCTCGACCTCGGCGAACGGTCGAGCCCCCGCTTCAGGCTCCTGGCGCGCGAGGGTGAGGAGCTGCTCCACCACGTGCATCGCGCGCGTAATCCCCTCCTTGACCGCGTCGAGCGCCACCTTGCGCTCTGCGTCGCCCGCGGCGCGCTCGAGGAGCTGCGCCTGCAGCCGGAGCGCGGTGAGCGGCGTCCTCAGCTCGTGCGCCGCATCGGCCACGAATTGCCGCTGGCTCTCGAGCGCGGCTCCGAGCCGCCGCAGGAGGTCATTGAGCGCCTCGACAAGCGGCCGCACTTCCTGCGGCAGGCGGCGATCCGCCAGCGGCGCAAGTGTCGCTGGCGTGCGCGCCTGCACCGCCGCGGCGATCGCCTCGAGGGGGCGCAGTCCGCGCCCGACCGTGAGCCAGATGAGCAGGCCGAGCGCGGGCAGCAACAGGAGAACCGGCGCGATCGTGCGCAGCGCGGCGGCGGCGGCGAACTTCTCGCGCATGCTCATCGGCTGGGCGACCTGAAAGACGAGCTCGCGCTGCCGCAGGCTGAACACTCGCCACGCTCCCACGTCGGTCTCGACCGTCTCGTAGCCGAGGCGGGCGCCCGCGGGCAGCGCCGCCTGCGGGCGCGAGAGATAGATCCGCACCCCATCGGCTCCCCACACCTGGATCGCGAAATCGAAGTCCTCGGCCGCCGGTCCCGGAGCGGTCGCCGCAGGCGCGCCGAAGGCCTGATCGCGCAGCGAGAGCGCCATCTGCCTCAGCTGGTAGTCGAACAGTTCGTCGAGCTCAGCGCGCGCCTGGCGGTAGACCGCGGCCGCGCCCAGGAATACGGCGGCAAGCACGAGGCCGAGCAGGCCGAAGAGCAGCTGCCGTTTGATCGAGCTCATGGCCGCTTCGGAATCATGTAGCCGACGCCACGCACGTTCCTGATGAAGTCCGCGCCGAGCTTCCGGCGCAGCGAGTGGACGTAGACCTCGACCGCGTTGCTCTCGACCTCTTCGCCCCAGCCGTAGAGCCGCTCCTCGAGCTGGGCGCGCGAGAGGATCGCGCCCGGCCGCTCGAGCAATGCCTCGAGCACCGCGAACTCGCGCGCTGACAGCGCGAGGTCCTGGCCGTGGAACATCGCCTGATGGGTGGAGGCATTGACCGTCAGTTCCCCGTACTCGATGACGGGGTCCGCGCGGCCTGCGCGGCGTCGCAGCAGCGCGCGGATGCGCGCGCCGAGCTCGTCCAGGTCGAATGGCTTGACGACGTAGTCGTCGGCGCCGCTGTTGAGCCCCTTGATCCGGTCCGGGACCGCGTCGCGCGCGGTGAGAACGAGCACTGGGACAGAATTGCCCTTGCGGCGCAGGCCCGCGAGCACCTCAAGCCCGTCCTTGCGGGGCAGGCCGAGATCGAGCACGACGAGATCATAGACGTCGTTCGCGACCGCAAGCTCCGCGGCCTGACCGTCCCGCACCCAGTCCACCGCGAATCCGTCCTGGCGCAGGCCCTTGCGTATGCCTTCGCCGATCATCGGGTCGTCTTCCACCAGCAGCAGCCGCATGTCGTTCTCTGCGAGATGACCGCGCTCGGGTCGCGCCCTCGGGCCAGCTTCGCGGTCCCAGCTTAAACCAGGCTTAATACAGCCCGCGGCCGGTTCACCCTTTCACCAGGGAATCGGCTTGCGATCGCGGAAGAAACCGCCGCTCGGTCCGCCCTCGGGCAGCGTCGCCAGCCACACCGCGGTGTCGGCACCCTGCTCGACCGAGCGCGGCGCGCCAGGCCCGCCCATGTCCGTCCTGACCCAGCCCGGGCACACCGAGTTCACCAGGATCCCGCTGCCCGTCAATTCCGCAGCCAGCGTGCGGGTCAGCGCGTTGAGCGCGGTCTTCGAAACCCGGTAGGCCGGCGACCCGGCGCCCATGTCCGCAAGCTGCCCCATCCCACTCGAGATATTGACGATGCGCCCATAGCGATTTTGCTTCATGAGGGGCACCAGCGCCTGGGCGAGCAGCAGCGGGCCCAACGCATTGGTCTCGAGCGTCGCGCGGTAGCTCGCGATATTCGAATCCAGCACGCGCGAGCCGCGGGGATCGGGGGCGATCCCGGCGTTGTTGACGAGGATGTCGCAGCGCCCGTGGGTGGCGGCGAGCCAGTCCGCCAACGCCCGGATGTCCTTCTCGCTCGTCACGTCGAGCCCGCGAAAATCGACGTCAGCCCCGTCCTCGCGCAACCGCGCAGCCGCTGCCTTTCCCTTCGCCTCGTTGCGGGCGGTGAGCACGACGTGGATGCCCCCGCGTCGACCGAGTTGGCGGCAGATCTCGAGCCCGATGCCGCGGTTTCCTCCTGTCACCACCGCTACGCGACGGGGAATCTGCCCTTCACCCATCTCGTTGCTCAGGTCCTGCCGACCATCTTTTCCGG
>JAHZNX010000361.1 GCA_020028375.1 Betaproteobacteria bacterium
TCCGCGCCAGTCGTCAGTCGTCAGTCCTCACCCGGTCTTCATCAGAACCGGTATCTGAGCTCCACCCCGTATTCCCGCGTCCAGTTCTCCGGTTCCATCGCGGCCTGGCCCAATCCAATGGGCACGACGTCGGAGTCCTTGATCTTCCAGTAGTTAAGCCACGGGCCGAACGACCACCGTCCGTTCTCCACCATGAAGTAGACGCGGTAGCCGTAGCCGTGGTCCTGGTCGTTGGTCACGTCGCTATAGCCGAGACCGGTGTCGCTGAGCTGCGATCTCTGGCGCCCGCCGAGGAAAGCGTCGTACTCGACCGTGGGCGCGAGCATCCAGCGCTCGCCGGCGCGGAAGCGGGCGGTCAGGCCCACGGGAATGTAGACGTACTGGGAATAGCGCTGGTAGCCGGCCGCTCCGGTGGACGAGTACCCCCTGAGGTCGTTGTAGAGGTAGCGGTAGCCGAGCCCGATGTAGGGCGAAAGAGAATAGTTGCCGCCAACGAGGTAATCCCTGCCGATCACGGCCCGCACTTCGCCGATCCAGTCGGGAACATTGTCCATGCTGCCCGTGTTCCCGCTCGTGTACTTCAGCGAGCCATATGAAACGCGACCGTCTATCCGGCCGTAGACGCGATTCGCGCTGGTAAACGTGTAGGCGCCGACGATGCCGCCCCGATCGCCCTTCAGATTCATGCCGCCGAATCCGGGGGAAGCCGGCTCCTCGTAGTGATAGTGCGAGATCTGCCCGCCGACCTCCCATCCGGGCCGAGTGAGCAACGGTTTCGACGGCGTTGTTTCCTGCGCCGGGGCGGCGCCGGTGACGAATGCAGCCCCCGACGCCAGGACCAGCATCCATAGACGCCTGGTTCTCACGGCCTCTCCCTCAATGCGTGACTGAGGAAGCGTGACTTAAAAGGCGTGACAGGTAAAGCGGAACGCTGAGACGGCCGGGATCACCTGGACCCGGTATGCCCCGACGGTGATGCAATACGCGCACCGGGCCCGAGCAATGAAACTGGGTGTGCTGCTGCGAAACCGGCGGCGGGACGCCGGACTCTGCCAGCGGGCGGCTTACTTATCCGGCTTGCGGTTCTTCTCGCTGTGCCAGAGGTAGGCGAAGAAGCCGACGATGGAGCCGATGAAGATGACGCCGAAAACGATGACCCAGACCACGTCAACGGTCTCGGAAGGCGCGGTAGCCGCTTCCATCTCTTTCGCGGCGGCAAACAGCGGGCTTGACATCAGAAACAGCGTAACTGCGGACAGGAACTTGGACATAAATCTCCAGAGCGGTAACCCGCTGGTTGGTGAGGCGCCGGGGGGACGCTGGGATGCTGAACATCCAGCGCTGCCACCCTCAATGCGGCACGTGGCATGATCTTACACGAGCCTTACGCCACGCTGACTGAATGAGTCCGTATCGTGAGAGACAGTCAGTGGAAGAGTGCATACCCTTGCACTGAATCGCCTCCTGAGTCCATATAGTAAACCTGCCTTGGGCGCTGGCGTCACCCGGCCGCGGGCACCTCCCGCAGGAACACCGGCAGGTCCGTCGTCGGCGGGCGGGCGGGGACCTGGTAGAAGAGATCGGCGACGAAGCCGCGGTGATAGGACGTGTGGTTCACGACGTGGAGCAGGATCTCGCCGCGCGTCATCACGCCGCGGTTGCCGCCGATGAGCATGAAATTCACGGTTTCGTCGAGCTTGGCGTCGGACAGCGCGTCGCTCCAGGCAATGTACCAGGCGTCGATCTCCTGCTGCGCGCGCCACAGTTCGGCAAGCGGAGGATGGTCCGGCGTATTGCGCGCCGCGTAACCGTGCTCGCGTCCCTCGAGGTGCGCCCGCCAGATGCGGTCGATGACGTAGCTGTGGTTGAGCGTGTGCACCATGTTCCGGAACAGGCTCTTCCGCTCCTTCGCCGCCTCGCCGGGGGGCAGCGCGGCAACCGCGTCGAAGACGAGCCGGTTGGCCCAGGCGTTGTAGCGCGCAAGCATGCGCGCGGTGCGGGTGGTGACCACGGTGTATCTCCAGGGAGATGTCCGGTCCGGACAGGCTTCGATTCTGCCACCCGGGGCGCGATCCGTGAACCGCGATCGGTATTCGGTTCGAGGTTCCCGCCGCTCGCGCGCCACTGAGCGCGCGTTTTCTTGGTATTCTTCCCGCGAGGAGGGGCTCACGATGGCCCCTGCCCCCTGGGGGAGAGCTGGAGAGACCGATGTCCGGAAACGTCACGCAAGATCTGGCGCGGTTTGCGGCCGGGCTGACCTACGACCAGATACCGCAGCGCGCCAGGGAGCACTGCAAGAACCTGCTGCTCGACGCCGTCGCCTGCGCGCTTGCCGGGCACCGGGGCGAGGAAACACACCAGGTCGCGGCGTTTGCAGCGGGACTCGCCCAATCCCGGGAAAGCAGCGTCATGGGAGGCGACCGCCTCTCGCTCGCCGGCGCCACCCTGCTCAACGGTTACCTGATCACCGCGGTCACGATGTGCGACGTGCACCGCGCGACGCTCACCCACATCACGCCGGAAGTGATGCCGCCGGC
>JAHZNX010000362.1 GCA_020028375.1 Betaproteobacteria bacterium
CAAGCTCGAGGAATGCCCGAATGCCGAGGTGCGGTTCTCGCACGAGGTGACCGATTTCGCGCAGTCTGCCGACAAAGTCGTCGTGACCGCGAAGACGCCAGGAGGCGTGGAGCGCTTCGATGCCGCGTGGCTCGTCGGGGCGGACGGTGGCCGCAGCACCGTGCGCAGGGTCATGGGCGTCGGGTTCGAAGGCTACACCTGGCCCGAGCGCTTCCTGGTGGCGAGCACCCGTTACGACTACGAGCCGCACGGCTTCCGGTTGAACACCTACGTCGCGGACCCCGTGGACTGGAGCGCCATGTTCAAGATGCCGGGCGACGGGCCGCCGGGGCTGTGGCGCGTGCTGTTTCCGGTCCGGCCCGAGGAGGACGAGGCGGCGGCGCTCTCGGATGAGAACGTCGAGCGGCTGATGCAGGGTTTCCAGCCGAAGGCGGGGCGCTACGCCATCGAGTACAAGAGCATCTACAAGGTGCACCAGCGCGTCGCAGCCGATTTTCGCGCGGGCCGCGCGCTGCTCGCGGGGGACGCGGCGCACCTCAACAATCCGATTGGCGCGTTCGGGCTGAACGGCGGCATCCACGACGCGATCAACCTCGCCGGCAAGCTCGGAAGAGTCTGCCGCGGCGAGGGCGGGGAGGCGCTGCTCGATCTCTACGTGCGCCAGCGCCGGACGGTGAACCTGGAATACGTTCAGGAGTTCTCGATCAAGAACCTGAAGCGCTTGACGGCGAAGACCGAGGAGGAGCGCCGCCGGAATTTCGGCGAGCTGCGGCAGGCTGCCTCGACGCTGGAGGGCTCGCGCAACTTCCTGCTTGTCTCCAGCATGATCGCAAGCGTGCGGCGCGCCGACGCCATCATCTAAACGGCGTGATAAGTGGCATGAAGGCTTTACTAATGAACTCCCCTCCTGCCTGAGGAGGGGTGCCCGCCAGCCCCCATCCCATGCCCTTCCCCCATGCAGGGGAAGGGAATCTCGAGCCTTCCCTCTCCGCTCGGGAGAGGGGCGGGGGTGAGGGATTGGCGGGCGGGGTGGTGGGAGCGTGGAGTGCCCACGTAACCACCCCGTCTGCTTCGCATCCACCCCGCCCGTCCCAACTCGCTGCATCGAGTTGGGCGTTCGTCGGCTCGGACACATGGTCCTCGAAACCCCGACTCACCCTTGAAAAGGAGGGGAGTAAATTAAAACCGGTGGTCTTGTTCGATAAGCTTCGGGGCATCGTTCCCCCTTCCGCCTTGACATAAAATATCGACGTCACGAGGAAACACCATGGCTCAAGCTGCGTCCCGCCCGCCGTTCCGCGCCGACCACGTCGGGAGTCTCCTGCGCCCGCCCGAGCTGAAGGCGGCGCGTGACCGCGCGCGGCGCGGCGAACTCGCGCCCGACGCGCTGCGCAAGGTCGAGGACGAGTGCATCCGCAACGCGGTCGAGTTCCAGGAAGCGGTGGGGCTCCAGAGCATCACCGACGGCGAGTACCGGCGCGACTGGTGGCACATCGACTTCCTGCGCGGATTCGACGGCGTGCAGACTGTCACGGGCGCGACTTTCGGGGTGCATTTCAAGGGCGCCGACGAGCAGCCTCCGCTTATGAGAGTGCAGAGCAGGATCCGGCGCACCCGGCCGAGCATGGTGGATCACTTCAAGTTCCTGAAATCCGTCACCCGGCGCACGCCGAAATTCTGCATGCCCTCGCCGGCGATGCTGCACGCGCGGGGCGACCGCGAATCGCTGCGCAAAACCTATCCCGACGTGAACGAATTCTGGGCCGATCTCACGCGGGCCTACCGCGAGGAGATCCGCGACCTCTACCAGGCGGGCTGCCGCTACCTTCAGATCGACGACACGACGATCGCCATGATGGGCGACCCGAAGGTCCAGGAGACCTTCCGCAATATGGGGGACGAGCCGAAGAAGGACACGGCGATCTACGCCGACGCGGTGAACGCGGCGATCCGCGACGTGCCGGACGACATGACCGTCTGCGTCCACACCTGCCGCGGCAATTTCATGAGCACGTGGCTTGCGAGCGGCAGCTACGATTTCGTCGCCGAGATCGCGTTCACGCGGCTCGACGTGGACGGGTTCTTCCTCGAGTACGACACCGAGCGCGCCGGCGGCTTCGAACCGCTGCGCTACATTCCGAAGGGGAAGAAGGTGGTGCTCGGGCTGATCAGCTCGAAGTTCCCGGCGCTCGAGAACAAGGACGACGTGAAGCGCCGCATCGGGGCCGCGGCGAAGTTCGTGCCGCTCGAGAACCTGTGCCTCTCACCGCAATGCGGCTTCTCGAGCACGCACCATGGCAACAAGATGACTGTCGATGACCAGCGGCGCAAGCTCGCGCTCGCCCTCGAAGTGGCGCAGGAGGTCTGGGGGAGCTCATAGCGAAAGCCGAAAGGGAAACGCGAAATGGACAAGGCACCGCAAGTCGCGCTGCAGACGACCGCGCACTATTTTCTCGAGGGCCTGAACGAGCTCGGCGTCGAGTACCTGTTCTGCAATTTCGGCACCGACTACGCGCCCCTGATCG
>JAHZNX010000119.1 GCA_020028375.1 Betaproteobacteria bacterium
GGTCTGGCCGATCCCGGAAAGGCCGGAGTTACAGCCGACGTCGTCGGTGAGATTCGGGCAGCCGACGCGCCACATGAGGACGGGTGCAGTCGGCGAGGTCACGTCAAACGCATAGACCATACGTCCGCCGCGGCGCATCGTCGGAAAGACCCAGACCTGGCTATTGTCCGCGTTCTGGAATATCCCGATGGACCCGTCAAAGAAGTAATCCTTCTTCTGCGACGGGACCGTGGGCGGCGTGTTCGGGTAGGTGATGAGGGGGCTGTTGTCCGCCAGGCGCTTCAGTCTTCCGTGGTGCTCGGGCGCGACGAAGGCCCATAACTCGCGTCCGTCCGTTGCGGAACTCGCGCGGAACGTCGCGTCGTTGCTGCCGTAGAAGACGACGACGCCGGTCGAGCTGCCGTAGTTGATCGGCAGCGGGCGCGAGTGCGCGACGTCGCCGTGGACCGAGGCCCGCACTTCAACGAGATTGGCATGGTGAGCACGGTGCGGTTGACCGCGTTCGTAGGCGTGGCCGCAGCGGGGTTGTTACCCCTTCGCAGGACCTCCGCCGCCGCGCCTTTCTCGACTATCGATCCGTCGGGAAGGTCGGAGAACGGGCTGGTGGCAGCGGACGTGCATTGCCCCGCGCTCGCCGCGGAGAAGTTCCAGAAGGTCCCGCTGTCCTGGGTCCAGAAACTTGCGGCGCAGGACTGCACGAAGCCAGTCGCGGCCGAAACCGCCTCCGCGCCGTTCGCGTCGGCGAGCTTCGCCTCCCCTCCAAACAGCGCCACCTGGTAGCGCTTGAGGTTGCCGTACCAGCGCGGCCGGCCGTCGTTGTCCGGGCGGAACATGCCGATGAACACCTGGTTCTCGTTTTGGGCGCGGTTGGTCGCGTTGATCGGCAGGCTCGCCGAGGCGAACACGCTGTTCACCGCCTGGATCTCGATCATGATTTCGCGCAGGGCGTTGAGGATTGCCTGTTCGCTGTTTGCCGCGAAATAACGGCCGCCGCCGTGCTTAGCCATGCTGTTGAGGAGCGCGGTCTGGCGCGCGTCCTGGGCGTCCTTGAACACGTCGATCGCGTAGACCGCGACGTTTTGCTGGCCGATTTCCGGGCTGACGTCGGTGGTGAAGAGGTACTTGGCCCACTCGTCGGTGAAGCGCGTGTCGCTTGATGACGGCACCGCGGTGGTGCCGGTGGGGGTGACGGTAAGCACCGTGTTGCATCCGCGGTACTCGCGCACGGTCTGGCCGCCCGAGCAGCCGGCGCCGCTCCCGGTGTTGGTTCCCGTATAGGTATCGAAGCCGGGATTCGCACTGATCACGCTGGCCGGCACGTTGTTGTTGTTGGCGCACGCGCTCCCGAGCACGGTGCACTGCTGCGAGCTGGTCGTCGTGAATTGAGGCATGGGCAGTTGGGACGTCGCCCCCGCAACACCGCCCAGCAAGGAAGACGGCGAGTCCTGCGTGGGGAACCCGTTGCCGATGAAGATGAGATAGTTCTTGGTGCAGCTGTTGGCCGCGTCTATCGGTGATCTGTAGGTGCGCTTGAAGGGATCCTTCAGGCCGAGCAGGTAGGCATCCGGGTCGGATTTCCCATCGGGATCGCCCGAATAGCGGTCGGCGCCGAAATGGCTCGCATCAACCGGCGAGCCGGCGGCGTTGGTCTGGGCGTTCGCGGGACTGGTGAAGCCGCCAAAGTATTTGAAGGACTCGAACAACCCGGAGCTGTAGTCGGTTTTTGCCGTGCCCACTTTCTCGGTGGAGGTGTCGAAGTTCTTGAACAGGCAGTTGGGCGTGCCGTTCAGGCTGTTCGAGCCGTCGACGCAGCCCCCATCGCCGATCAATTCCTGCAGCGCGGTCTTGTTCCCTGCAAGCATCTGGCGGATGTGGTAGCGGACGTAGGCGCCGTCCTTGTTGCTGCCGCTTCCGGGCGTGAACAGCATGAGACCAACATTGACGGTATCGGTGAGCTCGCCGACCACGGTCCGCAACGCGCGCAACTCCGATTGCCCCTGCTTGACGCCTCCGACCCAGTGCTGGCTCGCCGACGACCAATTGGCGCTGTTGTCGATGACGATGAGGATATTGGGGCGACTTCCGGCAACCGCGGGATTCGTGTTCACGAAGAGATCGATGTCCTCCGCGCGGAGAAACGAGGACGATGCGGCGCCCATCGTCAGCGCGAGCACGGTGCTGATCAGGCGGCTATGGAGGTTGGGCATGGCGTTTTCCCCTTGGTCCGGCCCGCGCCTACAGGCACGAGGTCGTCATATCGTCGGCGTTGATGCGCACCCCGACGCCTTGCGTGAGCGTCACCTTGGTGCGGGAGGTTGTCGAGGTGGTCTCGGCGGTGATATCCCAGGCCGTGTTGGCGCACAGCGAGTCGCCGGTGGAGACGCCCGTGACGCCGAACTGCTGCGCCTGGCCCGCCGCGCACCCCAGGTCCTCGGCGTTGGAGAGATTGAGCTCGCTGACCTTGATCGACTTCACCGAGATGCAGCTCGGCGCAGGATTGAGGCGGGTGGTGTAGTCCGGCGCGCCGTCGCCGCTCAGATCGGTGCACAGGGTATTGGCGGTCCCGCAGGGACTGAGCACGGCGTTGGCGGGGTTCGCGATGAACAGCGGAGTGCTGATGACCGTCTCGATTGCCTGCTGCGTGGCATTGAGCGCCTCGCCGCGCGACTGCATGTTCCCGACCACCTTGAGGTTCATGTTGGTGGTGCCGAGCGAGCTCACCGCGAGCAGCGTGATCACCACCATCATGATGAGCGCGATGACGAGCGTCGTGCCCCGTTGTCGGCGGATTCCCGCGGTCATGGCCGGTCCCTCCTTCCAGCGGGATTCACGATCCGCACCATCGAGCTGTATACGTGCCGGCGAAAGCCGTCATTCTTCGGCCCCACGTTGATCGGGTTACCCGCGGCATCGAGCCCCAGCGAGTAGATCTTGGTGTCGATGTAACCGGGGGAAGGCTCCGGGGACTGCGCCAGGACGTGAACCTGCGCGGTCACCACGTTGGTCCAGTTGTTTACCGCGGTGCACGTGGTGCATCCTGGGTAGGTGTAATTGGCCGGATCGCCGGTGTAGGCGTCGGGCTGGCCGTCGCCATCGTTGTCCATGCCGTACTCCACGTTGAATTCCTCGATCCCCTCGACCAGCGGAATCTGGGCCATGGCGGAGCCGGTCAACTCCAGCCGCATGAGGGTGGGGATGTTCTGGCCCCGGCGATTATTGGAGCTGATGAAATAGACATTGACGAAGTATTCGCGCAGCGCTGCGGCAGTCGTGCAGTCCTTGCGCTTCAGGGTGAACGCCGTTGCGCCGAACGTGCCCACGGTGTAAGGGGGCATCTCGTTGCTGCACAGCGTGCTCTGCACATAAGGCTTGCCGGCGGTTGCCGGCTCGCAGCCTGCCACCCCCGCGACGCACGTCTTGGCGCGGCGCACTACGAGGATGTCGGTATTCGGCTTGATGTCCGCCGGTATGCAGGCGGGCGCCCCGAAGCCCACGTCATAGCCCTGGACGTGGATGGGCATCGCGGCCGCCCATTCCGCAGGCGTGGTCGAGCACGGGTCGGGCACCACCGCCGGCGCCGCGAGCGTGCCCACATTGACCTCGCCGAAGTATCCCGCGATCCGCAGGTCGTCGGAGAGGAGCTCCACCGCATAGCGCCCGTTCTCGATCTGGCGGCTGCTGCGCTCGAGCTCGCCGCGCGCCGTGCTTGCGTTCGCGAACACAACGAGGAGGGTCGCCAGCAGGATGAGCCCGATCGTCATTGAAACCATGAGCTCGACCAGCGAGAAGCCGACCCCGCGCACGGAAAGAATTCGCCCCCCGAAGCTCATGGCGTCACGTTTCATGGCGTCACGCACAATCCCGTGGTCGGGTCGTTCTGCAGGCAGGCGATCGTGACGCGGGTGACCAGGGCGCGCCGCATCTGGTCGTTGCCATAAAGCCCCTGGCCGCACGTGGTGGAGGCGGGCGCGACCGTGGGCACCAGACCCTGCCATGTCACGGCGATCACGAACTCGCGCGGCATGGTGGCGACGAGGTTGGTGATGCAGCCGCGCGCGCCGATCATCCCGCCGGCTTGCTGCCCGCCCGCGGTGCTTTCGGACGCGCCGAGCAGCGCGTTGTTCCACTCGCAGAGATCGAGGGCGACGCCGGTGAGGCCGGTGCAAACCTGGAGCGCGTTGCCGGCGCCCAGCGGCGAGCCGGTGACGTAGGTCAGCGCGTTGCTGCGATTGGCGTTGACGCGATCCACGATGTCCTGCATCAGCAGGACGGCGTGCGCCCGGTGGTAGGACTCGGCCTGCGCAAGGTGCATGCGCGCCTGGAACCCCACGACGCCAAGCAGGCCGAACGTGAGGATCACGATCGTGATCAGCACCTCGATCATGGTGACGCCGCGCTCGGCCGCGGCCCGATGTGTCGAGCGCGCGCGCATCAGGAGCAAGTCTCCTGCTTCTGCACCGGCCGACCGCTCAGATCGATCCTTATGCAGCGCGCGTGCGGGAGCCGGCCACCGTTTGTCATGAGGCTGATCGAAGTTCCGCCCGTGGTGACGCGCCCGGCGCCGTTGTAGGTGACGCTCGCCGGTCCGGAGATGATGACCTGGGGCATCCGGTCCTGGCGCCTCACCACTTCGCCGCCGGAATCGGCAATGACCCAGCCCTCCGACCAGTTTCCTCCGCTGGGCGTGATGGTAACGGTGGTGTTGCGGGAGACTGCTTCGCTGCGGGCGAGTATCAGGCCGGCAAACACGTCGAAGCTCGCGGTCTTCACCCCCTGCGCCAGGATGATCTCGCGGAAGCTGGGGGTCGCGAGGCCGACGATGATCACCAGCACCGCCACCGTCACCATCGTTTCCGTGATCGTGAATCCGCGGACCGCCGCGCGCATACGCCGGGCGCTATTCGTCCGGGGGGCGGGCTGAGCCTGCTGTGGATGCGGATCGTAGATCATGGCTACCATCCCGGTTGCCCGTTCCGCGTCTTGCTGCCCTGATGATCGAGCGTGAGCACGCCATCCGGGGCCTGCGCCGAGCCGGCGATTGGAGTCGCGGCAATCGTGTATGAAGGCGGCACGGTGGGCGCCGGCGGATTGACCGTCACGGTGTAGAACCTCGCGACGTCGCCCGGTACCGCCAGATTGAGCGCGGCGAGCGCACCCGCTCCCCCGGCGTAGCTGCGCGCGTCCATCAGGTACTGCTGCTGGCGGCTGGAGACGTCCATCATGAAGCTTTGGGCCGCGCTTCTGCGGGTCTTGCGCATGTGCTCCTGGTAGGACGGGAATGCGATCGTCGCGAGTATGCCGACGATGGCAACGGCGATCATGAGCTCGATGATCGTGAAGCCTGCGGCTGCGCCGCCCGCGCGCGCGGATCGGACTGCGGGCAGGGAAGGCGTTTCGGGAAGAGAAGCTGGAACGGCCGGAACGCGCGATGCCTCAAGGCGTTCGCGCCATCTCAATGGGAAGCCGAATCCTGCCGACGTACTCTGTTGCTGCGTTCTCACGTGTCCCCCCGGACATATAACCTAGATCCCCCCAACAGCGAGATACACTTGTACTTTCATGCTCTTCGCGGCTGCGAGAATAACTCTAACAGATTGAGCAAGCAGGACATGTGAACTACTCAACATACCGTCCCAACTATTTCTGTGACTTATTTGCTGCGCATTTTTTGTGCACTTATCGACGAAAATGCCGCGCCGGTACGTGACGGATTTAACGCGCGCAGCACGCGATTGCCGCTCGCGAAAAGCTTCCGGCGCCCCGGTGAAAGTGGCATAGCCGCAGAGGGCTTCGCTGGCGCCGATCAGTCCGGAACGCGGGCGCATGGATAACCCTTGCCGTAACCGAATTCCACCAGCATGTAGCTCTTTACCGGGCCTTCCCTGGCGACGGCCGGCTGGAATTTCAGTCCTTGCACGCTTTCCAGGGCGCTCTTTTCGAACGGCGGCGCCGCGCACACCACATCGGCCTGCGCCACCCACCCGTACTCGTTGATCAGCAGCTGCAGGATGACGGCTCCGCTCCTCTGCTCGAACTGGCCGGTGGGGTAGCGAAGCTTGGGGTCGCCGAGTGGACGCGCCGGCGACTTCAGCCGCGGCGACCTGAAATGGATATAGCGCACCCCGCCGACTTCGATGTATTCCTCCGGGTTGTCTTTCAGCTTCTCCGAGAGCAGCAGCACGCGGACCCTGACTTCCTGCCCGCGCGCGGGGCGGGTTTCTGCGTCGTCCCGGGTGGTCGCTGCCTGTGCCAGGCGCGCGGCTTGGGGCACGTCCGCGGCGCGCTGCGTCTGCGCGTAGGTGGCCGTCGCCACCATCGTTGCGAGTCCGAACGCTCCGAGCATTTCAGACTTGCCGCGAATCATGCGTGTCCTGCCGGATCGTTGAAGCGGGGCGGCGGCCGGCCCCCGAAGGCCGGCCGCCATCATCCCGCGCTGAAAGTTACTGGTAGAGTTCGCGCCAGGACACGCGATTGCCGAGCGCGCCGCCGCCGCCCGGGTTCACGCCTTCGGTTTTCTTCTTGCCGGTCACGTCAATGCCGGTGTACTTGAGCTGGCCGCTGGGCAAGCGGTAGACCACGAAACCGGCCAGGAGGGCCGCGCCCCCCTTCACCCCGACGACCTGGCTCGGCGCCGAAGCGACATACGAGCCCGACTGGTAATCGAACTGGTAGAAGAAGTTGTCGCCGCCGGCCGAGCAGGCTTCGTCGTTTGGCTGGTTCGCCGCCACCAGCAGCACGCCTCTCACCAGCTGCGGATCGAGGGTGACCCGCTCGCCGGGCGTCGCGTCTGCCGGGTTGAGGTCTACGTACCAGCCGTTCTGGGTGGACCAGTCGACCGGATTGTTCGAGATCGTGCGGGTACTCGCGTCGATGATCGACAAAGTCTGCTGCACCAGCTTCGCGCCGGCAGCGCGCAGGTTCCCGAGGTCCGTGCCGGTGTCCTTGACCCCGTACACCGACTGTTGATAGGCCTGGTTTACCACCGGCGGCACGAGCGTCATCGGGTCCGGTATGTCCGAAGCGCCGAGGAAACGGCCGGTCCCGAAGTACACCACGTTGAAGGCAGGCGCCGGGGAGCTGAAGCGCGTGACATCCGGCCGCGTCGTGATCGACTGAATCTTGCCGGTCCCGTCGCGTGCCTGGCCAATAATCTGAAACTGGCGATTCGCCACGTCGAAGCTGAACATGTTTCCGAGCAGGTCGCCGCCGTAGACGATGGGCGTCGTGTTGTCCACCATGAAGTTGGTGGCAAACCCCGTGATCTTGGCGAACCCGCTTGGGGTGCTGGTGTCACCCACGTTGGTATCCTTCTTGTCGATGAGCGTCCCGGTTTCGGCGTCGAGGATGTAGATATAGCCCTTGCCGTCGCCGGGCGAGACGTTGTTGTAGCCGGAGGAGACGAGCACCACCCAATTGCCGTCCTTGGGGTCCTTGGTGATGATCGGCTGGCCGTAGGTGAAGCCGACGTTGTCGTCTTTTGCCGTGCACTCCAGTTTTCCGGTCGGGTCCGCGCAGA
>JAHZNX010000363.1 GCA_020028375.1 Betaproteobacteria bacterium
GCTGGGCAACCCGTTCGACACGGCGATCGCCGCCGCCCACCTCATTTTCGGCGGCGTGATGGACGCGTTCCCGAAGCTCGAGGTGAGCCTGCCGCACGCAGGCGGCGCGCTGCCGATCCTGCGCGGGCGCCTCGACCGCGGCTTCGAGATTCGCGGAGAATGCAAGGTCATTCCCCGCCCGCCGAGCGAGTACCTGCGCCGCTTCACCTACGACACCATCAGCTACTCGCAGCCGATCCTGGATGACATAGTGAAGCTGGTCGGCGCGGAGCGCATCATGATGGGCAGCGACTACTGCTTCGACATCGCCGACAACAACCCGGTAAAGACCGTGAGCGCGATGAAGTCGGTCAATGACCGGCAGCGCAAGCAGATCCTGTGGGGCAACGCTGCGCGCCTCCTGCACCTCACTTCATGAGGCGCATGATGCACTTCCACTCCGCCGGCGTGACCGGGGTGATCGAGAGCCGGTTGCCGCGCTGGAGCACCTGCATCTTCCTGAGAGCCTTCTCCCGGCGCAGCTCGTCGAGACCCACCACCCGCGTCCTGCGCACGAACTTCACGTCCACGTTGAGCCAGCGCGGCTCCTCCCGGGCCGCTCCGGGATCGTAATAGCGGCTCTTCCGGTCGAACTGCGTCGGGTCCGCGTAGGCGGGCCGCGCGACCTCGATGATGCCGACGATGCCCGGCTCCTCGCAGCTCGAGTGGTAGAAGAAGCCGGGGTCGCCGGGACGCATCTGGTCGCGCATGAAATTACGCGCCTGGTAGTTGCGCACCCCGGTCCAGGCTGTGACCCCGTCGCGCGCGAGGTCGTCGATACCGTAGGCGGAGGGCTCGGACTTGAACAGCCAGTACTTCACGAATGCGTGACCAGTGACCGGTGACCCGTGACCCGAAAGCGGCAAAAAAAATGCGGCGAACACGCCGCATTTCTTGTGGGGACCCCCGCCTGTGCCGTCAGGCCTGGATCTTGAACCAACGGTTCAAGGGTGGTCGCCTTCCGAGCCCTTTAGGCGCTTCCGTGTCGGATGCGCACACCGGAGCTGCTTGAGTCGGCGTCCAGATTCAACGATGTTGGTTCAAAGAATCTAAGGCCTTAGTAACGAACACCGCAGGGGATATTCATAACAACTTGCTCTGATCGCGCAGTGCCTGATCGAGCGTTGTCTCCATGCTCTGCATTCTACGCTTCAGCGCCGCCATGTCAAAACCGCCGACCTTGGTGGTGAGCAGCTCGTGCGCGATGTTGAGCGCCGCCATGATGGCGATGCGCTCGACTCCGACCACCTTGCCGTGGTCCCGGATCTCGTCCATCTTCTTGTTGAGGTAATCGACCGCTTCCAGCAGTTCCTTCTGCTCGCTTTCCGGGCACGCGACGCGAAATTCGCGCCCCATGACGTTGATCTGCAGGGCCTTTGGGTCGGCGCTCATGCGTCTTCTTCAGGAATCTGTTCAAGCAGGTTTTCCAAGCGGTTGGTCGCAGTGCCGATTTTGTCGGCGAGCTGCTTGTTGTCGCTCATGGCGGAGGCGAGCTGCTGGCGCAATTGATGGTTATCCTCGCGCAATCGCTGGCAAAGCTCGACGAACTGGTGGAGCTTGCGCTCCAGCGATTTGAATTCCGCGTCCATCGCCACACTATAGTTTCAAAAATCCTGTTAAGTCAACTGCTAACAGTCATTTCTGAATGTTGTTTGGCATCAAAGCGATGAGGCAATGCCACAGACATAGTTGCGCGTGCCGGGAAACGATGGTGGTTTCCTCCCCCCTCGCGTGGAGCGCACTGCTTAAGGGGCTGACATGGCGTGAAAAACC
This sequence comes from Betaproteobacteria bacterium, assembly GCA_020028375.1. Taxonomy (GTDB): domain Bacteria; phylum Pseudomonadota; class Gammaproteobacteria; order Burkholderiales; family SG8-41; genus SG8-41. The sequence goes on from JAHZNX010000363.1 coordinate 1,813, forward strand.
AACGCCCGGCCGCCGGAGCCTGCCGCACCGCGGAACGAATCTTGAGCGGCCCGCAGCCGCCGTCTACAATCGGATCCCTGTGGGGAGAGCGCGCTACCCGTAAGCCGCGCCCCCCGCACTCGGCTCCGGGTGCCCGCGCGCGATTTCTCGCAGCGGGTCAAACGGGAAACAGGTGAAAGACCTGTGCTGCCCCCGCAACGGTAAGCGAGCGTGGGCGCGCCGAGGAGTCCCGGCAGGGGCTCCTGGCCACTGTGCGCAACTCGCGCATGGGAAGGCGGCGCGTCAGGTTCTCGCGAGCCCGTATACCGGCCTCGACCGATGGTGGAAATGCCGCGGGGAAGCGGCGTGACCGTTGCCGGTCCGGTCTTCCAGCGTCATTTCCTTGCGCTTTCTTGCATGCGGCGGGCGTGCGCGAGGAGAGATCATGCATTTCCGACATGCAGCAGCCTTCGTGCTGCCGGCCGCGGCGTGGTGCGCGGTCGCGGCGGAGCTGCCGGTGACCGCCGGCGAGCCGGTTATCGTCACGGCGACACGTTTCGAGGACCGTTACCTCGACAAGCCGGTAAACGCGACGGTGATCACGGCGGAGGACATCCGGAGGAGTACCGCAAAGACCGTTCCCGACGTGCTGCAGGAGCATGCGGGCATCGCGATCCATGACCTCTTCGGCAACAATGCCGCGTCGACCAGCGTGGACCTGCGC
>JAHZNX010000120.1 GCA_020028375.1 Betaproteobacteria bacterium
AGATCGACCGGTAATGAACGCGCCGATGACGCTGTCGCCCGACGCGCTCGCCCGCATCGACCGGGCGCTCGCCAAGTACCCGCCCGACCAGAAGCAGTCGGCGGTGATGGCGGCGCTCACCATCGCGCAGGACGAGAAGGGGTGGCTCTCGACCGAAACCATGGACTTCGTGGCGCAATATCTCGGCATGGCGCCGATCGCCGTCTACGAGGCCGCCTCGTTCTACACCATGTACGACCTCAAGCCGCGCGGCAAGTACAAGCTCGCGCTCTGCACCAACCTCCCGTGCGCGCTGCAGGGCGCGAACGTGGCTGCCGAGCACCTGAAGCGGAAGCTCGGCATCGGTTTCAACGAGACCACCGCGGACGGCATGTTCACGTTGAAGGAGGGTGAATGCTTCGGCGCGTGCGGCGATGCCCCGGTACTGCTGGTGAATGACAAGCGGATGTGCTGCGCCGTGACGCCCGACAGGCTCGATGAGCTGCTGGGAGGACTCAAGTAGTGGGCCTGCCGGTTCCCCCGTTCGCGACCGACCTCTTCGGCCCGGAGGCGATCATCATGAAGGGCCTGGACGGCCTCAACTGGCGCCTGAAGGATTACGAGGCGCGCGGCGGCTATCAAGCTCTGAAGAAAATACTTGCCGAAAAGATTCCTCCCGACCAGATCATTGCGGAAGTGAAGAAATCCGCCCTGCGCGGACGCGGTGGCGCGGGCTTCCCGACCGGGCTCAAGTGGAGCTTCATGCCGCGGCAGTACCAGGGCACGAAGTACCTGGTGTGCAATTCCGACGAGGGCGAGCCCGGGACCTTCAAGGACCGCGACCTGCTGCGCTACAACCCGCACAGCGTGATCGAGGGCATGATCATCGCTGCGTACGCGACCGGCGCCCAGGTGGGCTACAACTACGTCCACGGCGAGATCTGGGACGTCTACGAGCGCTGCGAGGAAGCGCTGGCGGAGACGCGCGCGGCGGGTTTTCTCGGAAGCCGCATTCTCGGCTCGGATTTCAGCTTCGAGCTCCACAACCATCACGGCTGGGGCGCTTATATCTGCGGCGAGGAGACGGGGCTCCTCGAATCGCTGGAAGGCAAGAAGGGCATGCCGCGCTTCAAGCCGCCGTTTCCCGCGAGCTACGGGCTCTACGGCCGGCCCACGACGATCAACAACACGGAAACCTTCGCCGCCGTGCCGTGGATCATCCTCAATGGCGGCGACGCGTTCCTCAACATGGGCCGGCCCAACAACGGCGGCACCAAGATCTTCTCGGTCTCGGGCGACGTCGCGCGGCCCGGCAATTTCGAGGTGAGGCTCGGCACGCCGTTCGCGCGTCTCCTCGAGATGGCGGGCGGCATGAGGGGCGGGCGCCGCCTCAAGGCGTGCATACCGGGGGGCTCCTCGATGCCGGTGCTGCCGGCCGATGTCATGATGAAGACCGACATGGACTACGACTCGATCGCCAAGGCGGGCTCGATGCTGGGCTCTGGCGCGGTCATCATCATGGACGAGACGCGCTGCATGGTACGGTCGCTGCTGCGGCTTTCCTATTTCTATTTCGAGGAATCCTGCGGCCAGTGCACGCCCTGCCGCGAGGGCACCGGGTGGCTCTACCGCATGGTCGACCGCATCGAGCACGGCAAGGGCCGGCTCGAGGATCTCGAGCTCCTGGACAACGTCTCCGACAACATCGCCGGGCGGACGATCTGCGCGCTGGGCGACGCCGCGGCGCTGCCGGTGAAGAGCTTCATCAAGCACTTCCGCGACGAGTTCGTCCATCACATCGAGCACAAGAAGTGCCTGGTGCCCGACTACGTCTAGGTGATGGGTGATGAGTGATGGGTGATGAGTAAACCATGGTAGAGATTGAACTAGACGGCAAGCAGATGGAGGTCGCCGAAGGGGCGACGATCATGGATGCGGCCAACCAGGCCGGGATCTACATTCCGCACTTCTGCTATCACCGCAAGCTCACGATCGCCGCCAACTGCCGCATGTGCCTGGTCGAGGTGGAGAAGGCGCCCAAGCCCCTGCCGGCCTGCGCGACCCCCGTCATGAAGGGCATGAAGGTCTATACGCACTCGGAGCAGGCGGTCACCGCGCAGAAGGGCGTCATGGAATTCCTGCTCATCAACCACCCTCTCGACTGCCCGATCTGCGACGAGGGCGGCGAGTGCCAGCTGCAGGACCTCGCGGTCGGCTACGGGGCGAGCGGCTCGCGCTATGAGGAGACGAAGCGCGTGGTAACGGACAAGAACCTGGGCCCGCTGATCTCGACCGACATGACGCGCTGCATTTATTGCACGCGTTGCGTGCGCTTCGGGCAGGAAATCGCGGGCGTCATGGAGCTCGGCATGATCGGTCGCGGCGAGCACGCGGAGATCATCACCTTCGTCGGAAAGACGGTGGATTCCGAGCTCTCCGGCAACGTGATCGACCTCTGTCCGGTCGGCGCGCTCACCTCCAAGCCCTTTCGCTTCACCGCGCGCACGTGGGAGCTCACCCGCAAGCCCGCGGTGAGCCCGCACTGCGGCCTGGGCTCGAACCTGACCGTGCAGGTCAAGCAGAACCGCGTGATGCGCGTGCTGCCGCGCGAGAACGAGGCGATCAACGAGTGCTGGCTGTCGGACAAGGACCGCTTCTCCTACGAGGGCTTGAATTCCGAGCAGCGCCTCGCACGGCCCATGCTCAAGCGGGGCGGCGCATGGGCGGAGGTCGAGTGGCAGGTCGCGCTCGATTACGTTGCCCGGGAGTTGAAGCGCATCCGCGAGCAACATGGCGCCTCGAGCATCGGGGCACTGGCGACGCCTCATCAGACGCTCGAAGAACTTTTTCTGTTGGGCAAACTCGCCCGCGGGTTCGCCTCGGGTAGCGCGGACTTCCGGCTGCGCCAGTCCGATTTCAGCGCCGATCGCCACCGCACCGGCGCGCCCTGGCTCGGAATGAAGATCGCGGATCTCAACGCGCTCGAGCGGGTGCTCGTGGTCGGGAGCACGCTGCGGAAGGACCACCCGCTCATCACGCACCGGCTGCGGCAGGCGGCGCGGCGCAACATGCAGCTGAACCTCATCAACCCCTCGCCCGGAGCATCGCGGCGAGCCTCGCCGCAGGAAAGAACGCGGCCGTATTCCTCGGCAACCTGGCGCAGCACCACCCGGCCGCTTCCCAGCTGCACGAGCTGGGCCTGGTGGTGGCCGAGCTGACCGGTGCGCGGTTTGGCTTTCTGGGGGAGGCGGCAAATAGTGTAGGGGGCTATATCGCAGGTTGCGTTCCGACTGCCGGCAATGCCGGCCTCAATGCTGCGCAGATGCTCGCACGCCCGCTGAAAGCCTATTTCCTGCTCGGCGTGGAAGCGGAACTGGACACCCACGATCCCGGACAGTCGGTCGCGGCGATGAAATCCGCAGAGCTCGTGGTTGCAATGAGTCCGTACCAGCACCGCGCGGCGGATTATGCCCACGTGCTGCTGCCGATCGCGACCTTCAGCGAGACGGCCGGAACCTTTGTCAGCACCGAAGGCACGGCGCAGAGCTTCGAGGGCCTGGTGCGGCCGCTGGGCGAGGCGAGGCCGGCCTGGAAGGTGCTGCGTGTGCTCGGGAACCTGCTCGGCGTGGAGGGCTTCGACCACGACAGCGCCGAGGACGTGAAGCGGGAAGCGCTGGGCGACCGGAGCATCCCGTCCTTGCTGGACAATCGCCTGCGTGACTTCACGCTCGGCGCGCTCGCCGGGACGCGGGCCTCGGGGCTCGAGCGGATCGGCGAAGTTCCCATTTATGCGGCGGACGCGATTGCGCGGCGGTCGCAGGCACTGCAGCGCACGCGCGACGCAGCGGCGCCGGTCGCGTGGATGAACCGCGCCTTGTTCGAGCAACTCGGCATGCGCGATGGCGACGCGCTGCTCGTGAGGCAGGGCGCGGGCGAAGCGCTGGTGGACGCTGCCGTCGACGACCGCCTTCCGCCCGGGTGCATCCGCCTTGCGGCGGCGCGGCCGGAGACTGCGGCGCTGGGCGCCATGATGGGCACGGTGACCGCCGAGCGCGTGCCCGCGCAACGGAGGGCGGCGGTGTGAATACCCTCCTGCAACCTTTCGTGAGCCTCGGCAACTGGCTGTGGGGTGTCCTCGCCGCGGTCATAGTGTGGATCGTCGGCCACGAGGATGCGCCGGCGGTTCTCTACGCGATCAAGGTCCTGCTGCTTATCCTCTGCATCGTGGTGCCGCTCCTGCTGAGCGTCGCCTACCTCACCCTCTGGGAGCGCAAGTTGATCGGCTGGATCCAGGTGCGCATCGGGCCCAACCGAGTCGGGCCGCTGGGCCTGCTGCAGCCGATCGCGGACGGCTTGAAGCTCCTGGTGAAGGAAATCATCGTCCCGACCGGGGCCAATAAGTTCCTGTTCGTGCTGGCGCCGGTCATGGCCATCATGCCGGCGATGGCGGCGTGGGCGGTGGTGCCGTTCGGCCCGGAGCTGGTGCTCGCGGACATCGACGCGGGGCTGCTCTACATCATGGCGATCACCTCGATGAGCGTCTACGGCGTCATCATCGCCGGCTGGGCGTCGAATTCGAAGTACGCCTTTATCGGGGCGCTGCGCTCCGCGGCCCAGATGGTGTCCTACGAGCTCGCCATGGGTTTCGCGCTGGTGTGCGTGCTGATGGCGGCGCAGAGCCTGAATCTCGGGGATGTCGTGCGCATGCAGAGCGGCGGCTGGGGCTTTCTCAACTGGTTCTGGATCCCGCTATTCCCGATCCTGCTGGTCTATCTCATCTCGGGCGTGGCGGAGACCAACCGCTCGCCGTTCGACGTGGCGGAGGGCGAATCGGAGATCGTGGCCGGCTTCCACGTCGAGTACTCGGGTATGGCGTTCGCGGTGTTCTTTCTCGCCGAGTACGCGAACATGATCCTGATCTCCACGCTCACCTCGGTCATGTTCCTCGGCGGGTGGCTGTCGCCGGTGCCGGCGGTGCTTGCGGACGCGGTCGGATTGCCCTGGCTCGCCGCCCCGAATTTCGGCTGGCTGGTGGTGAAGCTCTTCGTCGTGGTGTCGTCTTTCCTGTGGTTCCGGGCCACTTTTCCGCGCTATCGCTACGATCAGATCATGCGGCTCGGCTGGAAGGTGTTCCTGCCGCTCACCATCGGGTGGATCGTGGTGCTGGGCGCTTGGATGCAGACACCGCTCTGGGTATGGTGGAAGTAATGGTCGAGCGCATCCGGCGGTTCTTGCGGACCTTCCTGCTCTTCGAGCTGGTGAAGGGCATGATGCTGACCGGGCGGCACCTCTTTCGCCGCAAGATCACGGTGCAGTATCCCGAGGAGAAGACGCCCATGAGCCCGCGCTTCCGGGGGCTCCACGCGCTGCGGCGCTACCCCAACGGCGAGGAACGCTGCATCGCCTGCAAGCTGTGCGAGGCGGTGTGCCCCGCGCTCGCGATCACCATCGAGTCCGAGCAGCGCGCCGACGGCACGCGGCGCACGACGCGCTACGACATCGACTTGACCAAGTGCATCTTCTGCGGCTTCTGCGAGGAGTCCTGCCCAGTGGATTCGATCGTGGAGACGCACATCCTCGAGTACCACGGCGAGAAGCGGGGCGACCTCATCTACACCAAGCCGATGCTGCTCGCGGTGGGCGACCTCTACGAAGAGAAAATCGCGCAGGACCGTGCGGATGACGCTGCTTACAGATAGATGAACCGCCAGGACGCCAAGAGAAACAAGAACAAGGACAAGATGAAGGTAAGAAGCCCATCACCCATCACCCATCACCCATCACTCGGTATCGGATGACATTCAGCGAATTCGTCTTCTGGTTCTTCTCCGCGATCCTGCTGTTCGCGGCGCTGCGCGTAATCACGGCCCGCAACCCGGTGCACGCGGCGCTCTGGCTGGTGCTCGCGTTCTGCACCTCGGCCGCGATCTGGATGCTGCTGCAGGCGGAGTTCCTCGCGATCGTGCTGGTGCTGGTCTATGTCGGGGCGGTGATGGTGCTGTTCCTCTTCGTGGTGATGATGCTCGACATCAACATGGCGCAGCTGCGGGTGGGCTTCTGGAGCTACCTGCCGCTGGGCGCGTTCGTCGCGCTGCTCCTCGTCGCCGAGATGGTGATCGTGCTCGCCGGGCGCTACGCCGGGTTCTACGACGCGCTGTCCCCGCCACCGCTCGCGGCCGGCTACAGCAACACCAAGGAACTCGGGCGCCTGGTCTACACCGAGTACGTCTACCCGTTCGAAATCGCCGCGGTGATCCTGCTGGTGGCGATCGTCGCGGCAATCGCGCTGACGCTGCGCCGGCGCAAGCAGAGCAAGTACATCGACCCGGCGCGGCAAATCAATGTCAGGCGCGAAGACCGGGTCCGGATCGTATCGATGCCGTCGGAAAGGAAGGAACAAGGGCATCCCGAGTGATCTCGCTGTCGCATTACCTGGTGCTGGGCGCGATCCTGTTCGCGATCGCGGTGATCGGCATCTTCCTCAACCGCAGGAACATGATCGTGCTGCTGATGGCGATCGAGCTGATGCTGCTCGCCGTAAACCTGAACTTCGTGGCGTTCTCGCATTTTCTCGACGATCCCTCGGGGCAGGTGTTCGTATTCTTCATCCTGACGGTCGCCGCCGCCGAGTCCGCCATCGGGCTCGCGATCCTGGTCGCGCTGTTCCGGAACCTGAACACGATCGATGTCGAGGAGCTGGACAGCCTCAAGGGCTGAAGCGGGAGCTTATGACGAAGATGCAATGGCTCCACCTGATCGTTCCATTGGCGCCCCTGGTGGGAGCGGTCGTGGCGGGCCTGTTCGGCCAGGCGATCGGGCGCCGCGGCGCGCACGGGGTCACCATCGCCGGCATGCTGGTCTCGACGGTCGCTGCGGCGGCGGTGTTCCGCGACGTGCTCGACGGCAACCTCTACGACGGCCCGGTCTATACCTGGCTCGTGTCGGGCAACGTCCGCTTCGAGATCGGGTTCCTGATCGACCGCCTCTCCGCCACCATGATGCTGGTGGTCGCATTCGTGTCGCTAATGGTGCACGTCTACACCATCGGCTACATGGCGGACGACCCCGGCTACCAGCGCTTCTTCAGCTACATCTCGCTGTTCACGTTCTTCATGCTGATGCTGGTCTCGGCGAACAACTTCCTCCAGCTCTTCTTCGGCTGGGAAGGGGTCGGGCTGATGTCGTATCTGCTGATCGGCTTCTGGTTCCAGCGCCCGACCGCGACCTACGCGCAGCTGAAGGCGTTCCTGGTGAACCGGGTCGGCGATTTCGGCTTCCTGCTGGGGGTGGCCCTCGTGCTCATGTATTTCGGCACGCTCGACTACACGACGGTGTTCCGCAGCGCGCCCACGCTCGGGGCCAACACCATCGAGATCCTGCCGGGCACGGCGTGGTCCCTGATGACGGTGATCTGCCTGCTGCTCTTTGTCGGCGCGATGGGCAAGAGCGCGCAGTTCCCGCTCCACGTGTGGCTGCCCGATTCGATGGAAGGCCCGACGCCGATCTCGGCGCTGATCCACGCGGCGACCATGGTGACGGCGGGCATCTTCATGGTCGCGCGCATGTCGCCGCTCTACGAGCTTTCGGAGACCGCCCTCTCCGTCGTCATGGTGATCGGGGCGATCACTGCGCTCTTCATGGCGCTGATCGCGATCGTGCACAACGACATCAAGCGGGTGGTCGCCTACTCGACGCTGTCGCAGTTGGGCTACATGACGGTCGCGCTCGGCGCCTCCGCCTACGCGGCGGGCATCTTCCACCTCGTCACCCACGCCTTCTTCAAGGCGCTGCTGTTCCTTGCCGCGGGGTCGGTCATCATCGCGCTGCACCACCAGCAGGACATGCGCAAGATGGGCGGCCTCAGGAAATACCTGCCGGTCACCTACTGGACGCTGCTCATCGGGGCGATCGCGAGCGCGGGCATTCCCGGGTTCTCCGGCTTCTTCTCCAAGGACGCGATCATCGAGGCGGCGCGCCTGTCGCGCACGCCGGGCGCGGGCTTTGCCTACTTCTGCGTGCTGACCACCGTCTTCGTCACCGCGCTTTATACGTTCCGGCTGGTGTTCATGACGTTTCACGGCCCCGAGCGCTTCCACGATTCCGCAGAGCATCACGGCGGGCATGGTGCCAAGGGGGAAAGCGCTCATGCGCACATGCCACTCGAATCTCCGGCGGTGGTGACGGTTCCGCTCATCCTGCTGGCAATTCCGTCCATTTGCGCGGGCTGGGTGATCGGGCCGGTGCTGTTTGGCGATTATTTCGGCGGCGCCATCGTTGCCGTCCCCCCGCATGACGTGCTGGCGCAGATGGGGCGGGACTTCCACGGGATCGGCGCCATGATGACCCACGCCCTGGGCACGGCGCCGTTCTGGCTCGCCATCGGGGGCGTCGCTGCCGCGACCTATCTCTACCTCCTGCGCCCGGACCTGCCCGGGGTGATCCAGAAGAAGATGGGATTCCTCTACACCATACTCGAGCGCAAGTACGGATTCGACGAGGCCTACCAGTGGCTGTTCGGCGACGGCGCGGTGCGCTTCGGCACCGGGCTGTGGAAGGGCGGCGACATGGCGGTGATCGACGGCGTATTCGTCGACGGCTCGGCGCGGGCGGTGAATCGGTTCGCGGCGGTGATCCGTTACCTGCAGTCCGGGTTCATTTACCACTACGCCTTCGCCATGATCATCGGGATCCTGGTGCTGCTGACGATGATCTTCATCGCCTGACGAGCTTCGCAATCATGAATCGGCCCGGCGAAGCTCTTCCCTCACCCCCGCCCCTCTCCCGAGTGGAGAGGGGAGATATCAGCTGCAAACACGCTGCGGCGCGTTTGCACGGAACCCGGTAGCCCCATGCTCGGCTTCAACCTGCTCAACCTCGCGATCTGGGTCCCGATCGTGGCCGGGGCCGCGGTGCTCGCCACCGGCTCCGACCGCAATGCCGGCACCGCACGCGTGATCGCGCTCGTGGGCGCCGTGCTCGGCTTCGCGGTGACGTTGCCGCTCTATGCGCGTTTCGACCCGCTGGCGGGCGGCTTCCAGTTCACCACTATCACGCCGTGGATCGAAACCTTCAACGTCAACTATCACCTCGGCATCGACGGCGTGTCGCTGCTCCTGATCCTGCTCAACAGCTTCACCACCGTGCTGGTGGTGATCGCCGGCTGGGAGGTGATCCGGGAGCGCGTCGCCCAGTACATGGCGGCGTTCCTGTTCCTGTCCGGAATCATGAACGGGGTGTTCTGCGCCCTCGATGCGCTGCTGTTCTACGTGTTCTTCGAGGCGACGTTGATTCCGATGTTTGTCATCATCGGCATGTGGGGCGGCCCGAACCGGGTCTACGCCGCGTTCAAGTTCTTCCTCTACACGCTGGCGGGGTCGCTGCTCTCGCTGGTCGCGCTCATCTACCTTTACAACGTATCGGACGGCAGCTTCTCGCTGCTCGACTACTACCGGCTGCCGCTCGCCCTGGTGCCCCAGGTGCTGATCTTCATCGCGTTCATGACCTCCTTCGCGGTCAAGGTGCCGATGTGGCCGGTGCACACCTGGCTGCCGGACGCGCACGTGGAGGCCCCGACCGGAGGCTCGGTCGTGCTCGCCGCGATCATGCTGAAGCTCGGCGCCTACGGCTTCATCCGGCTGTCGCTGCCGATCGTGCCCGACGCCAGCCACACGCTCGCCGGGTTCGTGATCGCGCTGTCGCTGATCGCGGTGGTGTACATCGGGCTGGTCGCGCTGGTGCAGTCCGACCTGAAGAAGCTGATCGCGTATTCCTCGATCTCGCACATGGGCTTTGTCACGCTCGGCATCTTCATCTTCAACGCCCACGGCCTGGAGGGTGCGATCATTCAGATGATCTCGCACGGCTTCATCTCGGGCGCGCTGTTCCTGTGCGTGGGCGTGCTCTACGACCGCATGCACTCGCGCCAGATCGCCGATTACGGCGGCGTCGTCAACACCATGCCGGTGTTCGCGGCGCTGTTCATGGTGTTCGCGATGGCCAATTCGGGGCTGCCCGGCACGAGCGGCTTCGTCGGTGAGTTCCTGGTGATCCTGGGGGCGGTCAGG
>JAHZNX010000364.1 GCA_020028375.1 Betaproteobacteria bacterium
CCGAGGCAGCCGGTGCCGCAGTTGATGTCGAGCCGTTTCCGCACGGGGCCGTTCACCAGCAGGAACGGCGTCATGGGATTGGTCGTGACCTGCATGAATTCCAGCGGGAAGCTCGCGTCGAGCAAGCCATCGACCGCCGCGAGGATGACTGGCATGTACTCCGGGCAGCAGCCGGCCATGACGGCGTTGACCGCGATCGCTTCCACGGTTGCGCGCCCCTTGCGCGGCGGAAGGATGCCGATCACCTCGTCCGCCGCGCGGCCCGACGCAGCGACGAACTGCTGCACGCTCCGGGGCGTCGCGGGAATGATCGGCAGGCCGTCGGTCCAGCCCTGTTCGTAGGCGTGCTCGTAGGCGCGCGCGAGGAGCCCCTCGACCGATTCGCCCTGGAGCGCTACCCGCGATTGGGCCACCTTCGCGCTTCTCTTATATCGGCGTCGCGGAGCGCACGACGCCCTCGGGATGAATCTCGGCCATCGCGACGCTTTTCAGACGGGACTCGATCTCGGCGGGCGGCAGCGTCAGTCCCTCGATGACGGTGCCGATCATCGCCTCGGCCCGCGCCCGCAGCGCTTCGGGCTCGAGCTGCCGGATCGGGTTCTCGGTCTCGGCGATGATCACATAGGGCCAGCCCTGCGTGGCGGCCATGCGGCGCGCGAATTTCGCGAAGGTGTCGGTGACCACCATCACCGTGGGTATGCCCCGTTCCTCCAGGGCCGGCGTGACGTGGCTACACCACGTCGTGCAGGAGCCTCAGTCGCCGGTGGCGGTGATGACGACGTCGACGCGCTGCGCGAGTTCGTCGAGCTGGTTGCGCATCGTGTCGAGGAGCTTGCCAGTGCGGATCGGGAGCTCGCGCACGGGCTGCTCCACGACCAGATCTCGCAGCCGGTAGCGTTCTCCGAGCAGCGTGCCGATTGCGCGCAGAATCTCCACTGCGGAGGGCCGCCAGTTCGGCAGCAGCCCGACAATCTTGCCGTCCAGACTCGCGGGCCGCGGCGCGAGCTTGTTCCGGGGGCCGCTCTCGTCGAGGTATATGGGCAGGGGCGAAACCATGGTCAGATCGAGCGGTGCCATACTGTGTCCCTTGAATGATTGAAATCGTGCCGGCGATGTTAATTCGGCACTCCCTGCAGGGTCAAGCAACGAGGATTCAAGTCATGGACTCGATGATCGAGCAATTGGCGGAGTACGCGGCCGGCTTGCGTTACAACGAGTTGACGCCGGACGCCGTCCACGAATGCAAGCGCAGGCTGATCGACACGCTCGGCTGCCTGGCGGGCGGATTCGACGCGGGGCCTTCGGTCATCGCGCGCTCGCTCGCGCGGCGCGTCCGGGGCGATCCCTCCGCGCGCATCCTCGGCACGCAGGAGCGCTCTACGCCCGAGCTTGCCGCCTTCGCCAACGGCGTCATGATGCGCTACCTCGACTTTAACGACGCCACCTTCGGCAAGTCGGCGGGTCACCCGAGCGACATCTTCGCGGCGGTCCTTGCGGAGGCCGACGCATTGCACGCGGATGGCCGCGGCGTGATCACGGCGTCCGCGCTCGCCTACGAGGTCTTCTGCAACCTTTCCGAGTCGGTGCCGCGCGAGCAGGGCTGGGATCACACGGTATTCGGCGTGGTCGCGTGCGCTGCCGGGACAGGGAAGCTCCTCGGGCTTGCGCGCGCGCGGATGGGCAATGCGATCGCGCTCGGGGTCATTCCCAACATGGCGCTCGAGCAGACCCGCACTGGCGAGCTTTCCATGTGGAAGGGCTGCGCGGCGGCCAACGCTGCGCGCAACGGGGTCTTCGCGGCGCAGCTGGCGAAGGAGGGCCTGAGCGGCCCCGCGCAGGCGATCGAGGGCAAGTGGGGCCTGTGGCACCCGCTGGGCAAGTTCCGGTGGCAGCCCTTCGGCGGGCGCGGCGGGCCGTTCCGCGTCGCGGGGACCCACATCAAGTACTTTCCGGCCGTCGTGCACGCGCAGACGCCGATCACGGTTGCGCTCGAGCTGCATGGAAGGGTCGATCCGGAGGCGATCGAGGCGATCGAGGCGATCGCGGTCGAGACCTACTGGGTGGCGGAGCGCTACGTGGATCGCGCCAGCGCACTCTGGCATCCGGCGACGCGCGAGACTGCCGATCACAGCATTCCCTACTGCGTCGCCGCGGCACTCCTCGACGGGGCCGTCACCGAGGCGAGCTTTTCCGCGCGGCGCATCCGGGACCCGCGCATCGCCGCGCTGATCGAGCGCACGACGATGCGCGAGGACGCGTCCTTCACGCGCCGGCACCCGCAGGAATGGCCGTGCCGGATCGAGCTGATGTTGCGTGGAGGGAAAAAGCAGACGGCCGAGGCGCCTTACTTCAAGGGGCACGCAAAACGACCGCTGTCCGACTCCGAGATCGAGCAGAAATTCCGCGGGCTTGCGGAGACCGCGCTGGGGAAGAAGGGGGCGGATGCCGTGCTCGCAACCGCGTGGCGGCTGGAGAAGCTTGACGACGTGGGCGACCTGCT
>JAHZNX010000121.1 GCA_020028375.1 Betaproteobacteria bacterium
CCTCCGCGAAGGTCACCTTGTCGGGCATGCGGATCAATTGATGCTCGGCGACCAGGCACTTCTCCGCGAGCCCGCCGTGCATCATCTCGCCCATCAGCCCCTTTTGCTTGTTGAGCGGGTTGACCAGGACGCGGTCGCCTTTCTTCCAGCCGCTCACGCCCGGCCCGGCTTCGAGGATTTCCCCCGCCATGTCGAGCCCGATGATCATCGGCAGCGGCACCTTGATGCCGGGCATGCCGCGCACGGTGAAGACATCGTGGTAGTTGAAGGAGGTCGCCTTCACCCGGATCACGACGTGCCCGTCGACCACCTTCGGATCGGGAAAATCGCTCACGAGCTTGAGCTCGTCGAGCCCGCCGTGCTTTTCCAGCACCACAGCTTTCATTTTTGATGGCCTCGTGTCTGAGTCGTCACTCGTCAGTCGTCACGCCGTCATGAATAAATGCGATTGACGCCGGTCGCGATGCGATCCGCGCCGACGCCGTACACGTGCAGCGAGATCGCAAGCACGCCGCTGTAGTTGCCGATGCGATGGATTCCAGCCCCGGAAGGATCAAAGGTCGATTCGCCCACGGCGTGACGGGCGCTGCCGGTTTCCACGAGCGCCTCCCCGCCCATGCTCGCGCGGTAGTAAGTCTCGGTGAGCAGGCCGCGGTAGACCCCGACGGCGCACCAGCAGTGGTGGCCGTGAATCGGGCTCATCTGGCCGCGGTCCCAGATCAGGGCGAGAATCGAAAACCGATTCCCCGGGTCGGCGTAGATCAGGTGGCGTGCGTAATTCTCGTGGCTCGCGCGGCGCCGCTCAGGCGGGAGCCAGCCGGACTCCGCTGTTGCGGCGTGCAGCGCCGACTTGACCTCGCGGGCCATCACTTCGGGAGCGAGCGTCACCGCCCTGCCGATATGATCGGCAAGCCGCTGCAGTTGATGCGGCCCCGCGTTCATGGCGGCCCGTCGGCGCTGAGCGCGAGGCCCATGACCGAGCCCGAAGTCAGTATCGCGGACAGCACCATGTTGCGGGCCGTCTCGATCTGCTCGCGGCAGATGCGCTCTGCCGCGTCGCCGTCCCCCCGCCCGAGCGCCTTTACCAGGGCACGATGGGCGCGCGAGAGCTCCTGCGAGCGGTCGCGCAGCGCGAGCCCCAGGTGCAGCAGCCGCGTCATCTCGTCGAGCAGCCGCTCGATGGCCTCGGCGAGCCGCGCGTTGCCGGTGGCGCGCGCCATCGCCACCTGGAACGCCTTGCTCGCCTCCAGGAAGCGCGCGGTGCTCCGGGGATCGCCGGGCTCATAGCCGGAGCGCGAAATCTCGTCCAGTGCGCGCAACCGCTGCGCGCCGACCTTGCCGGCCGCCATGCGCGCCGCCGCGGGCTCGAGCATGAGGCGCAGCTCGAACACGTCGTGGACGTCCTTCACCGTGACTGGCGTCACCCGGTAGCCGCGGCGCGGAATGGCCCGCACCAGCCCATCGTGCGCAAGCCGGTTGAGCGCCATTCTCACGGGCGCCTTGCCGATCTTGTAATGCGAGCAGAGCTGGGCTTCCGAGATCTCGGTGCCGGGCGCCAGCATGCAGCTGATGATGTCGTGCCGGATGCGCTCGTAGGCGCGGTCCGACAGGAGGGGCATCGAGCGAATTTCGGCCGGGGTGCGGCCGGGCAGGGGATGGGCCATCAACGGAGCGCGTGCGGGTTCCTTGAAATTCTATGAACGTGCCGGTGACATGTCAAAACGTCGGATGGCCGCGCTGAGTTGCGCGATCATGATCGCGTCCCACCGGGAACGGCAGTCATCACGCGCCCCGACGGCGGGGGGCGGGCTGCTCTAGAGGAAGAGGACGGCGGGGAACGTCGCCAGTGCCAGCACCAGCACCAGCCATTCGAGATTATTGCGCTTGAGCCAGCCCGTGAAGTGCAGGATCAGGATGATCAGCGCGACGACGTAGAACGCGTAAAAAAGCATTCACCACTCTCCCTGTTTACACCCCCGGGTCCTCGCGAACGAAGCGCTCGGGCACGGCATTGCACGCATGATTCTAGCGATATTGCCGCGCACAATAAAGGGGAATGGGCCGCTTGCGGCGCCGGAACTTTGACACAATAGGGAAAGGAAGTCGGACCGAATGAGCGTCATACTCGCCCTCGATCAGGGCACCACCAGCTCGCGCGCCATCGTGTTCGACGCGAAGGGGGCGATACTGGCGGTGGCGCAGAAGGAATTCACGCAGGTGTTCCCCCGGCCCGGCTGGGTGGAGCACGATCCCGAGGAGATCTGGGTGACCCAGGTCACCGTCGCCCATGAGGCACTGGCGCGCGCAGGTGTCCCGGCCCGTAACGTGGCCGCGATCGGCATCACGAATCAGCGTGAAACTACGGTGGTGTGGGAGCGGCGGTCCGGGCGCCCGCTGTGCAACGCCATCGTGTGGCAGGACCGCCGGACGGCGGCGGCATGCGATGCGCTGAAGGCGCGCGGCCTCGAGCCCCGCGTCTCCGCGAAAACCGGCCTCCTGCTCGATGCCTATTTCTCGGGCACCAAGCTCGGCTGGATACTGGACAACGTGCCTGGGGCTCGCGCCCGCGCCGAGGCCGGCGATCTGGCATTTGGCACGATCGACAGCTGGCTCGTCTGGAAGCTCTCGGGGGGCGCGGCGCACGTCACCGATCCCAGCAACGCCTCGCGCACGCTGCTCTACGACATCCACGCGGGCCGGTGGGACCCGGAATTGCTCGAGCTGTTCGGCATCCCGGACCGGCTGATGCCGGCGGTGCGCCCGTCGAGCGGCGTCGTGGCGGAGACGGCAGACGGGCTCTTCGCCGCGCGCATCCCGATCGCAGGCATCGCCGGCGACCAGCAGGCCGCGCTGTTCGGGCAGCGCTGCGTGACGCCGGGAACGGCCAAGAACACGTACGGCACCGGCTGCTTCATGCTGATGCATACCGGTCAGCGCCCGGTTGCTTCCCGCAACAAGCTGCTGACGACCGTTGCGTGCCAGACCGGCAGCAGTCCCGAGTATGCCCTCGAGGGCAGCGTGTTCATCGCGGGCGCGGTGGTGCAGTGGCTGCGCGACGGGGTTGGCATTATCAAGTCGTCGGCCGACGTCGAGCCGCTGGCCGCCAGCGTGAACGGCAGCGGCGGCGTCTATTTTGTGCCTGCGTTCGCCGGGCTCGGCAGCCCGCACTGGGACCCGTATGCGCGCGGGGCCATCCTCGGGCTGACCAGGGGCTCGGCGGCGGCCCACATCGCGCGCGCCGCGCTGGAGAGCATCGCCTATCAGTCGGCGGATGTGCTGCGCGCGATGGAAGCCGATTCCGGTATCGAGCTTGCCGAAATACGCGTCGACGGGGGCGCGGCGAAGAACGACATGCTGATGCAGTTCCAGGCCGGTCTCCTCGGCGTGCCGGTGGTGCGCCCGAAGATCACCGAGACCACGGCGCTGGGCGCCGCCTACCTTGCCGGCCTCGCGGTCGGTTACTGGAAAGACGGGCAGGAGATCAGCGCGCAATGGCAGGTGGAGCGTCGCTTCGAGCCCCGCATGAGCCGCGACCAGGTGGAATCGCTCCTGGCTGGCTGGCGCAAGGCGGTCGAGCGCGCCAAGAACTGGGCGGAGCCATAAGATCAGGGATGAGGGAGAGGACCGTCAACTCACGCTGGCCGTGGACCAGGTCCTCAACCACGGCGCCGATGTCGAGGAGGCCGTTGCGCGATTGCTCGCGCATCCCTACCATTACGACCGCGTCACCGCCAAGTGAATAAGAGCGCTGGGGCTAGATCTGCGTCAAACTCCCCGGTGCGGGCTGACGCAATATGCAGCAAGGGGGGGTCGATCGCCCCGCAAACGAGGAGGATGCCATGATCAAGTTCATCAAGGTGCTCGGTGTCGCGCTGGTCTTGCTGGCTGCAAGCGGCGGGCCGGCGGCCGCCCAGGCGATCGAGAACGAGCTCGTGCTCATCACGCCTGTCGCGAGGACGCTGACCGACCCGGCGCTGGCGGATTTCGCCAAGTACGCCAAGGAAAGATGGAACATCGACGTGAAAACGAGCGCCCTGGCCGCCGGCACGCCGGTCGCCTACGGCCGCATCGTCGAATGGAAGGGCCGGCCCGACGCCGACATCTTCTGGGGCGGTGAGAGCGCTCTGTTCGACAAGCTCGCCGAGCAGAACCTGTTGGCGAAGCTGGATCTGCCGAAAAGCGTGGTTGACTCCATTCCGGAGAGCATCGGCAAGCCCAAGCCGATCCCGCTGAAGGACCCCAAGGGGTTCTGGATCGGCACCGTGCTCGAGCCCTACGGGCTGGTGTATCACCCGAAACTCCTCGCGCGTCTCGGGGTGCCGGAACCCAAGGACTGGGACGACCTGCTGCACCCCAAGCTGAAGGGCAATGTCGCGCAATGCGCGCCGACACGCTCCTCCAGCAGCCACGCGACTTACGAGGTGATCCTCCAGCGCGACGGCGACGAGAAGGGCTGGGCGTGGCTGAAGCGCCTCGCGGGAAACACGGGGATCTTTACCGCGCGCAGCCGTGACGTGCCTTCGGTCGTGGCGAGGGGCGAGTTCGCGGCCGGATTCGCGGTGCCGAGCTACATGGCATTCGAGGACCGCCTGGCTGGCTACGAGATCAAGTTCGTGGCGCCGAAGACCGCATGGATTACGCCGGAGCCGATCGGCATCCTCGCGGGCACCAAGCGTCCCCGCGCAGCGCGCGCGTTCATCGAGTACATGCTCTCGGAGCGCGGGCAGCGGGTGGCCATGGAGCGGGGCGTATTCCCGATCACGCCCAAGTACCGCGTCCAGGGCAAGCCGGGCTCCCATGCGGAGATGGCCGTCGAATTCACCGGCGGTATCCGCTCCTACTTCGACGTCGAGGTGGTCAATATCTACGACGACGACATCGCACAGAAACGCTACGCGGAGGTCAACTCGCAGTACCGCAAGGACATCGAGTCCGTCGCGGAAGAGCTGAAGAGGAAATAGTTGCCGCCGGCCTGAAGTCACGTGCGCATCTCGGTCGCGAACCTCACGAAGCGTTTCGGGCCGCAGGCGGCGGTCAGCGCGGTCAGCCTCTCCATCGAGGAGGGTGAGATGTTCACCCTCCTGGGTCCGTCGGGGTGCGGCAAGACCACGCTGCTCCGGCTCGTGGCCGGTTTCTACACGCCCGACGCCGGGGAGATCCGCTTCGGCGACCGCGTGGTCAACGATGTGCCGCCGCACGAGCGCGGCATCGGCATGGTGTTCCAGAACTATGCCCTGTGGCCGCACATGACGGTGTCCGAGAACGTCTCCTACGGGCTGAAACTGCGCAAGGTCTCCTCCTCCGAGATCGCCGAGCGGGTGCGGGGCGTGCTCCAGAAAGTGGGGCTCACCGGGCTCGGCGACCGCTATCCGGGCCAGCTCTCGGGCGGGCAGCAGCAGCGCGTGGCGCTGGCCCGCGCGCTCGTGCTGAATCCCCAGATCCTGCTGCTCGATGAGCCGCTGTCCAACCTCGACGCCAAGATCCGCGTGCAGGTGCGCGCGGAGATCCGCAAGCTCCAGAGGGAGCTCGGTATCACCACGGTTTACGTGACCCATGACCAGGAGGAGGCGCTGGCCCTGTCGGACAGGATCGCGGTATTCAATCAGGGGAAAGTTTTCCAGGTGGGGCCGCCCAAGGCGCTCTACGAGCGGCCCGCCACCCGCTTCGTGGCCGATTTTATCGGGATCAACAATCTCGTCGAAGGCACGGTGCGCTCGGTCGAGGGGCCGAATCGAAGCCTGCGGGCGGAAACCGCGTTCGGAGAGTTGTCCGCGATCCACGACGAACCGCTGCGAGTGGGCGATCGCTGCGTGATCTGCATACGCCCGGAGAACGTCACGCTAAGCGTTCAATCCGACGCCGGGAGAAATCACCTCAAGGGCAGGATCTCCTTTGCCGCGTATCTCGGCAACACGCTGCGCTACGACGTCGATCTCGGCAGCGGCGTGACCTTCAAGGTCGACATCGGGGATCCATGGCACCACGAGCAGCTGCCGATGGGCACAACGGTCGCGCTGAGCTGCCCGATCGGCAGCACGCTGGCGATTCCGGCGGATTGACCCGCATGGCCACGGCACAGACAGCCGCCATCGCGGCCAGAGGACCCCGCACCCCGGCGATTTCCTTGATCGGGTTCGGCCTGATCTGGGCGTTCCTGATTCTCTTCGTCCTGTACCCGCTTACGCGGATCTTCTACGACGCCGTCACCAACGAAGCCGGCCAGTTCACCCTCGCGAATTTCCACGAGTTCTTCACCGACCGGTTCTACCTGCGCTCGCTCTGGAACTCGCTGGTGCTGGGGGTCGCCGCAGTCATCACGACCTCGGTGATCGGGGTCGCCGTCGCGTTCCTCATCATCCGCTACGAGTTTCCCTACCGGAATCTCTTTGGGTATCTCACGATGCTGCCAATGATCCTGCCGCCGCTGGTCGGCGTGCTCGGCTTCGTTTTCATACTCGGCCGTGCGGGCACGGTGAACGTGCTCCTCATGGACTGGTTCGGCATGCAGCATCCCGTGAACTTCATGTACGGGATGCACGGCGTGCTGCTGGTCGAGACGGTGCACCTGTTTCCGCTGATGACGTTGAGCATCCTCGATTCGCTGTCCAAGGTGGATCCCTCGCTGGAGGAGGCCGCCCAGGGCATGGGCGCGAGGGGATGGCGGCGGTTCTGGGACGTCACGCTTCCCCTGACCACCCCGGGCTACGTTTCCGGCGCGCTGCTCGTCTTCATCTGGACCTTCGCCGACTTCGTCACGCCGCTCGTCGTCGGCGTGCAGGATCTCCTCGCCGTGCAGGCCTACCTTAACATCGTCCAGTTCGTCGACCGGCGCATCTTCCGCATGGGGATCGTGATTTCGGCGCTGCTCGTCGTGCTTGCCATCATATTCGTGCTGGTGGCGCGCCACTACGTGGCGATCAAGGACTACAGCTCTCTCGCGTATTCGAGAGTCGAGCGGCGGCGGCTGGGACCGGTCAAGCGCTGGCTGGCCGTCGGTTTTCTCGTGGCTCTCCTGTTCGTGTCATTCGTCCCGCAGGTCGGCGTGGCGCTGGCCGCGGTCGGCAAGGGCTGGGCGCTTACGCCGTTCCCGGTCCATTACACCCTCGACTATTTCAGGCAGGTCAGCCTCGAGACGCCCAAGTTCATCATCAACTCGCTCATGTTTTCCGGATTAGCGGTGTTGATCTGCCTGGTAATCGGGGTGCCGATGGC
>JAHZNX010000122.1 GCA_020028375.1 Betaproteobacteria bacterium
TGGTGGTGGAGGGGGAAGGATTCGAACCTTCGAAGGCGTAAGCCAACAGATTTACAGTCTGCCCCCTTTGACCGCTCGGGAACCCCTCCGAACGAAACCCGGCATTATTGTTTGTTTTCCACGTGTTGTCAAACTTCCAGGGCATTTTTCCGCCCGAATTGGGCACTGCACCATCGCCCGGCGTCTGCGGGGGGCTAGTCTCCGCCGGTGCCGCTGACGCTCGTGCCGCCGCACACGAATAAAGTCTGGCCCGTAATGTAGCCGCTGTCGGGCGAGAGCAGGAAGACGACCGCACGCGCAACATCCTCCGGAGTGCCGACGCGCTTGACCGGTATGCTGTCGATCACGCGCTGGCGCTTTTCGCCTCCGGGCGGATGGCCGCGGTCGAACAATTCCGTGGCGACCGGTCCAGGCGCAATCGCGTTGACGGTGATGCCGCTCGCGGCTAGCTCCAGGCACAGCGTTCGCGTCATGCCGATCAGCCCCGCCTTGGCTGCCGAATACGCCGTCCGGCCGGTCTTGCCCATCGCCGCGCGCGAGGAGATGTTGACGATGCGGCCGAATCCGGCCGCGCGCATCCCCGGCGCGAACGCCTGGGTGAGGACCATCGCCGCGCGCACGTTGACAGCCATGGCGTAATCGAGGTCCTCCACGGTCGTCTGCTCCAGCGTTCCCGGGCGATTGACGCCGGCGTTGTTGACCAGGTAGCGGACCGCGTGCCCCGCGGCGACGTCGCCCGCGACCTTGCGCGCCGCCTCGGCATCGGCTAGGTCCACGGCATAGAACAGCAGCCGTTCGTGTCTGAAGCGCGGCGGCCGTCTCTGCAGCGTGATCACGGTGCGCCCGCTGTCGAGCAGCTGGCGCGCGACGGCTTCGCCGATACCCGAACTCGCTCCTGTCACGACGGCGGCGCCGTCCATCGTTTCTCCGACCCAAAAATGCTAGCGCGATTATATCGCCGCGACGCGGGGTGCGAGCGCTCCTCCCGTTCTGGTAACATGCGACGCGCCCGCCCTATGAACTGGAATCATTCAGGCAGCTCGCGCGGCGCCACCATCATCGCGGTCATCTGTGGCGGGCTGGTGCTCGATCAGCAGCTCCAGTTCTGGGGCCAGACCGTCGCCAATTGCGGCGTCTGGGCGCTGTTCCTGTACTGGCTGCGCGGCGCCGAAGCCCGCCAGCAGCTCGCGCTCACGGCGTGTGTCGTCTACGCCGCGCTCGGCGAGATCTTCCTCTCCCTCGTCTGGGGGCTCTACGAGTACCGCCTCGCGAACATTCCCCTGTTCGTCCCGCCCGGGCACGCGTTGCTGTTCATGCTTGGGACCATCCTCGCTGCCCGCCTGAGGGACTGGATCAGCTGGGCCGTGCCACTCGCGGCGGCCCCGTTCATCGGCATGCTGCTCGTCACCGGCGCCGGCACGCTCGATGCGCTGCTATACGTCCTGTTCCTGCTGTGCATGCTGTTCGGAAGAGCGCCCCGGCTCTATGCCGTCATGTTCGTCGTGGCGCTCGCGATGGAGATCTACGGCACCCTGCTCGGCAACTGGGCCTGGAGCGCGGAAGTCCCATGGCTCGGGTTGACGGCGATCAATCCTCCGCTCGCCGCCGGCGCGTTCTACTGCGTGCTCGATCTGCTGGTGATGGCCACGGTGGCCAGGGTCGGGCGGACGAGTACTTTCGCGCAGAAGTCGCTCTCGTTCACTCCTGCGAGGTAGTTGCGCCGTCAATCGGCGCGGCTGCAACTCTCGGCGCGGCGCGCAAGGGCGTCAGGACCTGAATTTTCCAGCCAAAGCGTCGCTGCCCCGCACCAGCATGCCGGTGTCGGCGCCGACCGCGACGAAAAGGAACCCGACGTCGAGGCAGCGCTTGCCGTCGGCTTCTCCCACCAGGATGCCGGGCGCCTTGCCGGCCTTCCGGATCCGCTTCGCCGCGTCTTCCATCGCCTTCCAGACGTCCGGGTGCTGCCAGTTGCCGAGGTGCCCGAGGTCTGCAGCGAGATCGTTGGGGCCGATGAATACTCCGTCAACGCCCTCCACCGCGGCGATTTCCTCGAGGTTCTTCAGCGCAAGCCGCGTCTCCGCCTGCACCAGCACGCAGATCTCCTCCTGCGCGCGCTTCATGTAGTCCCGGGTCCGGCCATAGCCCGCGGCGCGGGTCGAGCCCGCGACCCCGCGTACCCCTTCCCGCGGATAGCGCGTATAACGCACGGCGTTACGCGCCTCTTCCGCCGACTGGACGTAGGGCAGCAGCAGGGACTGCGCGCCGATGTCGAGGTAGCGCTTGATGAGCACCATGTCGTTCCACGCGGGACGCACGACCGGTGTGGCAGTGCCGCCTGTCATCGCGTGCAACTGCGATTGCACCATCGGCAGCTCGTTCGGCGAGTGCTCGGTGTCGAGCAGCACCCAGTCAAAGCCCGCGTACGCGAGAATCTCGGCCACGATATGGCTCGAGAGGCTCGACCACATGCCAATCTGCGGCCTTCCCTCCTTCAGCGCACGCTTGAACTTGTTGACGGGCAGCTCCATGGTCATGTCCTTCGGTTGCACCGGTCACCGGTCACTGCTCAACGGTTTTCAGTGATGCGTATCCGGATCGGGCGTCGGCGCGCCGTGGTGGAGGAAGTCGAAATCGCAACCCTTGTCCGCCTGGGTGACGTGCTGCGCGAACACGGCCCCATAGCCGCGCGCGTAATGCGGCGCGCGCGGCTTCCAAGCCGCCCGGCGCTTCGCGAGCTCCGACTCGCTCACCTTGAGCTCGAGCTTGCGCGCCGTGACGTCGAGCTCGATGAGATCGCCGTCGCGCACCAGCGCGAGCGGCCCGCCGACAAACGCCTCCGGAGAAACATGCAGCACGCAGGTGCCGTAAGAAGTGCCGCTCATGCGCGCATCGGAAATGCGCACCATGTCGCGCACGCCCTTCTTGAGGAGCTTCTTCGGGATCGGCAGCTGGCCCCATTCCGGCATGCCCGGCGCGCCCAGCGGCCCCGCGTTCTGCATCACCAGCACCGAGTTCTCGTCAACCTGGAGATCGTCCGAGTCGATCCGCGCCCGGAGGTCGGCGTAGTCGGTGAACACCACGGCCGGCCCCACATGCTTGAGCAGGCGCGCCTCAGCGGCGAGGGGCTTGATCACCGCCCCGTCGGGCGCGAGGTTGCCGCGCAGCACCGCCAATCCCCCGCTCTGCGACAGCGCTTTCTCGCGCGTGCGGATCACGTCAGTGTTGTGAATCTTCGCGGCGGCAATGTTCTCGCCCAGCGTTTTTCCGTTGACCGTGAGACAGCCGGCGTTCAACAGCGGCGAGATCTCGTTCAGCAGCGCGCGCAGGCCGCCCGCGTAATAGAAATCCTCCATCAGGTACTTTCCGGCCGGCCGCAGGTTGGCGAGCACCGGCACGCGCTGCGCGATCTCGTCGAAGCGGTCGAGCTTCAGCTCGATGCCGGCGCGGCCCGCCATCGCAATCAGATGGATCAGCGCGTTGGTCGAGCCGGAGAGCGCGTGCACCACCGTGATCGCGTTATCGAACGCCTGCGGCGTCAGGATCTCCGACGGCCGCAGGTTCTCCCATACCATCTCGACACTGCGCCGGCCGGTCGCGCTCGCCATGCGCGGGTGGCTGGAGTCGGCGGCGGGTATCGAGACCGCGCCCGGCAGCGTGAGCCCCAGCGTTTCCACCGCCGATGTCATGGTCGAGGCGGTACCCATCGTCATGCAATGACCATATGAGCGCGCGATGCCCTCCTCGACCTCGCGCCAGTCGTCCTCGGTTATCCTCCCCGCGCGCAGCTCCGCCCAGTACTTCCAGCGGTCGGTGCCGGAACCCAGCTGCTCGCCATGCCAGTTGCCGCGCAGCATCGGTCCCGCCGGCATGTAGATGAACGGCAGCCCCATCGACGTCGCGCCCATGACGAGCGCCGGCGTCGTCTTGTCGCAGCCGCCCATCAGCACTGCCCCGTCCACCGGGTGCGAGCGCAGAATCTCCTCCGTCTCCATTGCGAGGAAGTTGCGGTAGAGCATGCTGCTCGGCTTCTGGAACGTCTCGCTCACCGCCATCACCGGGAGCTCCACGGGAAACCCGCCCGCCTGCCACACGCCGCGCTTCACTTCCTCGGCGCGCGTGCGGAAATGCGCGTGGCACGGCAGGAGGTCGCTCCAGGTGTTGATGATCCCGATCACGGGCTTGCCCGTGAAGTCGCTGCGCGCGTATCCCATCTGCAGGGCGCGCGAGCGGTGGCCCTGCGAGCTCAGGTCGCCGCCGCCGAACCAGCGGTGGCTGCGCAGCTCTTCGGGCTTCTTCCGGTTTGCGGACACGCCGACTCCCCCCCGATTGGAGTTACTCGATCTTGATGCCGCCATCCCGGATCGCCTTGCTCACCTTTGCGACCTCGGCGCGGACGAAGTTGTCGAACTGCTCGGGGGTAGAAGGCTTGGGCACGGAGCCACGCACCGCAAGGCGCTCCTTCATCTCGGCGAGGCCCAGCAGGCGCGCCATCTCCCGGGAAATCTGGTTCACGATCGGGCGCGGCGTCTTCGCAGGCGCGAACATCCCGTACCACTGGTCCCATTCAAAGCCCGGAATCACCGTCTCCGTGACGGTGGGCACGTCGGGCAGCATCGGGGAACGCGTCAACGTCGTCACCGCGAGCGGAATGAGCCGCCGGTCCTTGACGAACGGCAGCGTGTTTCCGATCGGCGAGAAGGAATACTGGATGCGGCCGGTCATCGTGTCTGCGAGCAGCTCCGGCACGCCCTTGTACGGGACATGCGCGACTTTGAGCTCCGCGGCGAGCCTGAACATCTCACCGGTGATGTGCGTGCCGCTGCCGACGCCGGCGGAGCCGAAGTTGATCTGGCCGGGCTTCTGCCGCACGAGCGCGAGGAGCTCTTTCGCGGACTGGATGCCCTGTGCGGGCGCCACCACCAGCACGTTGGGCGCGCTCGTCGCCTGCGAGACCCCGGCGAAGTCACGCAGCGTGTCGTACGGGAGCTTGGAGTAGAGCGCCTGGCTCGCGGTGTGCGAAACCGAGTTGAAAAACAGCGTGTAGCCGTCGGCGGGTGCCGCCGCGGCGATCGCGCCGCCTACGGTGCCGCCGGCACCCGACCGGTTGTCCACCACTACCCTCTGGCCCCAGCTGTCGGACATCGCCTGGCTCAGCATCCGGCCGATGACGTCGATCTCGCTGCCGGCCGTGTATCCGATGATCATGCGAATCGGCTTGGTGGGATATTGTTGCTGCGATTGCGCCGCGCACGGCGCGGCGACGAGCGCGATCGCCGCAAAAACGCGAAGGTTCACGAATTTCATGTGTGTAATCCACTCCTGGTAATCATGAGGCAGTCCTCCGGATCGGAGACCGGCGCCGCGGGCGCGCCCGCGATCCGTTCCCTATTCTAGCCTTCAGGGACGTACTGCTTGCCGATGCCCGGTTTGCTGCGGCCCATGCCGGGCAGCTCCCAAATGCCCGCGCCGCTGGGATTCAGGTCGCCGTCGATATTGGCATCGATCACGCACGGCTTGCCGCTCGCGATGCCTTGACGCACCGCCTCGGCAAGATCCGACGCGCGCCCCACGCTGATACCGGCGATGCCTGCCGCTCGCGCCATCGCGGCGAAATCGGGGTTATACGGCTTGTTGGTGCCGGGGTGCTTGAAATCGGTTGCCAGCTCGCGCCCGCCGAGATAGCCGCGCTGGAGCCCCCGGATCGAGCCGTACGCGTAGTTGTTCCAGATCAGGTAGACGACGGGTATCTGGTACTCATAAGCAGTCCCCAGCACGTTGGCGTGCATCAGAAACGCGCCGTCCCCGACCACGGCGACGCAGGGCCGGTCGGGAGCGGCGAGCTTCGCGCCCAGCGCGCCAGCGACACCAAAGCCCATCGGGCCGAAGCCCATGGAGCCGATCAGTGAATCCGGGCGCCTCGGCCTGCAGAACTGGATCAACCAGTTGTGGTGCACGCCGATGTCGCTCACGAGAATGGCATCCTCCGGGAGCACGCGGTCGATCTCGTGCGCGGCACGCTGCGGGGCGATCGGGGTCGTGTCCGACTTGAACCCGGGAGCGATGAAGTCCTCCCACTCCTTGCGATAGCCCGCAATCGCATCGAGCCAGGCGCCGCGTTCCGCCGGCATCCTGCCGCGGGCGAGGCGCGCGTCGATCTCGGCGAGCAGCTGTCTCAGGAATGTCCGCACGTCCGCCATCAGGCCCAGCGCGACGGGGTAATTCCGCGCGATCTCGTCCGGATCGATGTCGACGTGGATCAGCTTCGTCGGCGGGATCGTGAACGAGAAGCCCGGAATCCACGAACTCGACGTGCGGTCGTCGAACCGCACGCCCAGCGCGAGCAGCACGTCGGCCTGCCGCGCCGCGTGGTTCGCCTGGTACGGCCCGTTGCGCGCGACGAGCCCCAGAGCAAGTGGGTGCGTGCTGTCGATCGCGCCGATGCCGCTTGCGGACATGGCGACCGGGATCCGCAGCTTTTCCGCGAGCGCGCGCAGCTCTTTAGTTGCGCCGCCATATCGGACGCCCTGCCCCACGAGAATGACCGGGCGCTGCGCGTTCATCAGCATGTCCGCCGCCTTGGACACCCCCTCCGGATCCGCGCCGCAGCGACAGGAGATGTTAGCGTTCCAATCCTCGGGCCGTGGCGTCTCTTCCGGAATCGGCTCGTTGAAGAGATCGAACGGCACGTCGAGCACGACGGGACCCGGGCGGCCGGTGACCATGGTCTTCCACGCCTGGCGCACGAAGACCGGCAACTGCGCCGCGGTCGTCGGCTGGAACACGCGCTTGCAGTAGGCGCGCACCGTCGATGGGAAATCCGCCTGATAATGCCGGTATGTTTCCTGGAACGCGCCGCGGTTGAACTGGCTCGTCGGGACGTTGCCCGTCACCGCGAAGAACGGCACGGAGTCGAAGAACGAGTTGGCGAGGCTGATCGGCAGGTTCGCCGAGCCTGGGCCGCAGGAAGTGAACGTCGCCGTCGGCTGGCCCGATACGCGGTAATAAACGTCGGCCATGAAACCGGCGACGCTTTCGTGATGCACGGATACCGTCTTGATATCTCCGGCACGCGCATGCAGCGCATCGATGAACCCGATGTTGCCGTGGCCGCACAGCCCGAAGATGTACGGCAC
>JAHZNX010000365.1 GCA_020028375.1 Betaproteobacteria bacterium
ATCCTGCGCGGCGTGCGCCTGATCGGGGTAAATTCAGGAGAGACTCCAATGCCGCTGCGGCGCAAGGTCTGGGGCCGGCTCGCCACCGACCTCAAGCCGCGCCACATTCCCGAGATCGCGCACGACATCACGCTCGGGGAGTTGCCCGTCTATTTCGAGAAGATGTTGAAGGGTCAGATACGCGGGCGCGCTGTCGTCAAGCTGTGACGGCGAGGAATGAGTATGAAAGCCTACAGAGAGTTTCACCGGCGCTCGATTGAGAAGCGCGAAGAGTTCTGGGCGGAGCAGGCGCAGCTCGTCGACTGGCATCGGCCCTTCGGCAAGGTGCTCGACTACAGCCGGCCGCCGTTCGCGCGCTGGTTCGTGGGCGGGCAGACCAACCTCTGCCATAACGCGCTGGACCGCCACCTCGCCACGCGCGGCGGCCAGAAGGCGCTCATCTATATTTCCACAGAGACCGGGGAGGAGAAGACCTACACCTTCCGGGAGCTGCACGCGGAGGTCAACCGCTGCGCAGGCATGATCCGGTCACTTGGAGCCGGTGTCGGCGACCGCGTGCTGATCTACATGCCGATGATCCCGGAGGCGGTGTTCGCGATGCTCGCGTGCGCGCGGATCGGCGCGATCCACTCCGTGGTGTTCGGCGGCTTTGCCTCCCACAGCCTCGCCACGCGCATCGACGACGCGCGGCCGAAGCTGATGATCACGGCCGACGGCGGAATGCGCGCCGGGCGCGCGATTCCCTATCAATCCATGTTCAACGAGGCGATCCGGCTGGCTAAATCACCCCCGGAGAAGGTCGTCATTTTCAACCGCGGGCTTGATCCCAATCTCAAACTCGCGGCGGGGCGCGACATCGATTACGCCGCGCTGCGTGCCGGGCATCTGGAGGACCGGGTGCCGGTGGCCTGGCTCGAGTCGAATGAGCCGTCCTACATCCTCTATACCTCGGGCACCACCGGCCGTCCCAAGGGGGCGCAGCGCGATACCGGCGGCTACGCGGTGGCGCTCGCGGCCTCCCTCAAGCACATCTACTGCGGGGAGCCGGGCGAGACGATGTTCACCACCTCCGACATCGGCTGGGTGGTGGGCCATTCCTACATCGTCTACGGCCCGCTGATTCGCGGAATGACCACGATCCTCTACGAGGGGCTGCCGATCCGGCCCGACGCCGGCATCTGGTGGAAGATCGTCTACGACAACAAGGTCTCAGTCATGTTCTCCTCGCCAACGGCGGCGCGGGTCCTCAAGAAGCAGGATCCGGCGTTCCTGCGAAAGTACGACGTCAGCTCGTTGAAGCACCTCTTTCTCGCGGGCGAGCCGCTGGATGAGCCCACCCACCGCTGGTTTGCCGAGCAGCTCGGCCGCCCGGTGATCGATCACTACTGGCAGACCGAGAGCGGCTGGCCGATCCTCTCCAGCGTGCCGGGGGTCGAGCGCACGCCGGTCAAATTCGGCAGCCCGAGCTTCCCGGTATTCGGCTACGACCTGAGATTGCTGCGCGAGGCAGACGCCGCCGAGGCGGCGCCGAATGAGAAAGCGGTGGTGGCGATCCTGCCCCCGCTGCCCCCGGGCTGCATGACCACGGTGTGGGGCGACGACGAGCGCTTCGTGAGCACCTATTTCAAGAGCTTCCAGGGAAAACTGGCCTACTCGACCTTCGACTGGGGCATCCGCGACGAAGAGGGCTACCACTTCATCCTCGGGCGCACCGACGACGTGATCAACGTCGCCGGCCACCGCCTCGGCACGCGCGAGATCGAGGAGGCGGTGCAGGCGCATCCCAACATCGCCGAGGTCGCGGTGGTCGGGGTGGCGGACCACCTGAAGGGCCAGATGCCGCTCGCGTTCGCGGTCGTCAAGGACGCGGCGCGGATCGCGACGCTGGAGCAGCGTGCGGTGGAGGAAAAATCGGTGCTCGAAACCGTGGACAGGATGCTCGGGGCGATCGCGCGCCCCTCGCGCGTGCACTTTGTGACGCTGCTGCCCAAGACGCGTTCCGGAAAACTCCTGCGCCGCTCGATCCAGGCGCTCGCCGAGGGGCGCGACCCCGGCGATCTCACCACCATCGAGGATCCGGCCGCGCTCGAGCAGATCCGCTCGGCCGTCAAGCCCCTATGAGCGCGGACCGCCGCACCGGCGAGCTGTTCCTCAACCTCGGGCACGCGCTCGACCACCTGTTCCTTTTGATCTACCCGACGGTGGTGCTGGCGATGGCGCCGGAGTTCGGGAGCTCCTACAGCGAGATGCTACCCCTCGCCCTGGGCGGCTTCATTGCGTTCGGAGCGGGGTCGCTGCCCGCCGGCTGGCTCGCCGACCGCTGGAGCCGGCGCGGCATGATGACTGTATTCTTCGTCGGCATCGGGGTCGCGTCCATACTGACCGGGCTCGTCCAGTCGCCGTGGCAGATCGCGGCGGCGCTTACCCTGGTGGGCCCCGTCGGCATCGCGATGCTGGTGAGCGGGCGCGACAAGGTCGGAAGAGTGCTCGGCGTGAACGGCGTATTCGGCAATCTTGGAGTGGCGTTTGCCGCCCTGATCGCGGGCGCGCTCGCGCACTGGATCGACTGGAGGGCGGCGTTCATCATTCCGGGCCTGGTGTCGATTGCGGTCGGGATCGCCTTTGCCTTAATGGTTCCCGAAACGCGGATCGAGGGAAAACGATCGGCAGGGACGGCGCGGACGGTATTCTCCCGCGGCTTGCTCGCACGCGTCTTCGCAGTGCTCACGGTGACGACGCTCTTCGGCGGCGTGATCTTCAATTCCACGACGATCGCCATGCCGAAGATCTTCGACGAGCGGTTGAGCGCTCTGGTGAGCACCACCCTCGGCATCGGGATCCTGGTGTCCTTCGTCTATGCCTTCGCGGCCATGGCGCAGCTCGTGGTGGGCCACTTCCTCGACCGCGGCGCAC
>JAHZNX010000123.1 GCA_020028375.1 Betaproteobacteria bacterium
CCATGATCCGGCACGGCGTTCGGCACATCGTGCTCGTGGACGGCAAGCGGCTCGCGGGGCTGGTGTCGGAGCGCGATCTGTTCGGCCTGCAGAGCACCGGCGTGCGCCACCTCTCCACCGAGATCAGGGGTGCCCGGGACCTCTCCGCCATCACCCGGTTCGGCGCGGACATACGCGATCTCGCCTGCCGCATGGTCGTGCAGGGTGCCGCCGTGGGCCCGCTGACCGCCTTCATCGCCTCGCTCAACGATCTGCTGACCGAGCGCATCGTGGAGCTCGATTTCCAGGCTGCGGGCACCCGCGGCCTGCGCTGGTGCTGGGTGGTCATGGGCAGCGAAGGCCGCTCCGAGCAGACACTGCGCACCGACCAGGACAACGGCATCATCTTTGTCCCGGCGCCGGGGCAAAACGTGCAGGACGCCCGTGCGGCGCTCCTGCCGGTTGCGCAGCACGTCAACCAGGCGCTCGACCAGGCCGGTTACCGCCTGTGCCCGGGGGACATCATGGCCGGCAATCCGCAGTGGTGCCTGAGCCTCGACGAATGGCGCGCGCGTTTCGAGCGCTGGATCGACAGCGGCAGTCCCGAAGCGCTCCTGCATGGGGCGATCTTCTTCGACCTGAGGCCGTTGGTTGGCGACCTTGAGCTGGGCCGCGAGCTGCGCGGCTGGCTCGCCGTCCATGCGCCGCAAAACCCGCGCTTCCTGCATCAGATGGCGGGCAACGCGCTCGCCAATCGCGCGCCCCTCAACTGGCTGGGGAGATTCCGCACCGGCCCCGACGGGCGGCTCGACCTCAAGCTGAACGGCGCAGGGTTGTTCGTCGACGCCGGCCGCATCTTCAGCCTGGCCCTCGGCATCGACGAGTGCAATACCGAGCGTCGGCTGCGGGCGGCAGCGCCGGCGTTGAAGGTGCCCGCGCATGAGCTGGAGGCATGGATCGCGGCTTTCCATCACATCCAGGGGCAGCGCCTCCGACGCCAGGCGGAATGCCTGGCGCAAGGGCTCGCAGCGGACAACCGCGTCGACCCCCGTGCCCTCAACGATTTCGACCGCGACGTATTGCGCAGCGCATTGCGGCGGACGCGCGCCCTGCAGCGCCGTGTCGCGCTCGACTACCAGGTATGACGCTCAGTGGCTGACGTAGTCCAGGATGTAGCCCTGGCCATATAGCGTCCGCACCGTCACCCCGCCGCCGACGATCTTCCGGCGCAGCCGGTGCACGTAGACCTCGATCGCGTTGTGGCTGACGCCCCGGTCGTAGCTGTAGATCTGCTCCAGAATCTGCTCCTTGCTCACCACCCGGCCGAAGCGGTGCAGCAGCACCTCGAGCACTCCTGCCTCGTGCGCCGACAGCGGCACCGTCCGGCCCTGGATCGAGGCCGACCGGCTGACCGTGTCGAACCCCAGTTCGCCGTACAGGATCGTCGGAGCCGCCCCGCCCTGCTGTCCGCGGCGCAGCAGCGCCCGCACCCGCGCCTGCAGCTCGTTCAGACTGAACGGCTTCACCAGGTAGTCGTCCGCCCCCAGATCCAGCCCGAGCACCTTTTCCTCCGGCTTCTCGCGGCCCGACAGGATCAGTACGGGCAGAGTGATGTTGCGGCGCCGCAGACGCTTCAGCACTTCGAACCCATCGAGCTTGGGCAGCCCCAGATCGAGAATCAGCAGGCCGAAAACGTCGCCTTTCAACGCTTCATCGGCGGCGGCCCCGTTGGAGACCCAATCCACCGCATAGCCTGACTGCGCCAGGGAAAACTGCAGTGCCTCGGCGAGCGGCGCGTCGTCCTCAGTGATGAGTATTCTCATCCCCCCCTCCAACCTGCCTGTCCACCCCTTAGCCCGGGTGCGGCCGGTATCCCCATGTAGGTATGCCCATTTTAGTTGCCTGATTCAGGTTTTTGTAAGCTTTTTCCAATACCATTACCCGACCAAGAAGAACAACGGCACTACGCTTGCGGCCGCGGGCCCGGTCTCCGGGCTTCGTCCGTTTCACTCAACCGGGAGGGGCCATGGCTCAATTATCGCCCGCGCAACGCGACGCTTACTGGCGGAAGACGTCCCGCCTGATGTGGATCATCATGGGGTGGTGGGTGTTCTTCAGCTTCCTGATCCCCGCCTTCGCCGTCCAGCTCAACTCGATCGTGATCGCCGGCTTCCCGCTCGGCTTCTACATGGCCGCGCAGGGCTCGCTGGTCTCGTACGTGGTCCTGTGTTTCTGGAACGCGAGCGCGCAAAACAAGATTGACCAGGAATTCGGTGTAGCCGAAGACTGATCGGGAGCGACCCAACCATGGCCACGAAAACCAGCAAGAGTTTCGTCGACAACCTCGGCAAGATCTACGGCGGCTACGCCGGCGGCTTCATCGGCTTCGTGATCCTTCTGGCGATCATGGAGCAGATGGGCGTGCCGAACAAGATCATCGGCTACTGCTTCGTGTTCCTGACGATCGGCGTCTACGCCTACATCGGGATACTCTCGCGCACCTCCGAGCTCTCGGAATACTACGTCGCCGGACGCGTGGTGCCGCCGTTCTTCAACGGCATGGCGACCGGCGCCGACTGGATGAGCGCCGCCTCGTTCATATCGATGGCCGGCGGCCTCTATCTGGGAGGCTACGGCGCCCTTGGTTACGTCCTGGGTTGGACCGGCGGCTACGTGCTGGTCGGTGTGCTGCTCGCGCCCTACCTGCGCAAATTCGGGCAATTCACGGTGCCCGACTTCCTCGGTGTCCGCTACGAAGGCAATGCCGCGCGCATCTGCGGCGTCATCGTGCTGTTCAGCGCGTCGTTTACCTACATCGTCGCGCAGACTTTCGGCATCGGCATCATCACCTCGCGCTTCCTCGACATTCCGTTCGAGGTGGCGATCTTCGTCGGGCTGCTCGGCATCCTGGTGTGCTCGATGCTCGGCGGCATGCGCGCGGTGACCTGGACCCAGGTCGCGCAATACATCATCCTGATCATCGCCTACCTGGTGCCGGTCGTCTGGCTCTCGACCAAGCTCTACGGCCTGCCGATTCCGGAGCTGACCTACGGCCAGGCGCTCACCGAGATCGCGGATCTCGAGAAGAAGCTCAACATCATCAAGCCGCATGTCGGGGCCTATGTCGACGCCAAGGGCCAGTTCAGCTGGGTGGAGTTCAACAACTTCTGGGCGCTCACGCTGACGCTCATGATCGGCACGGCGTCGCTGCCGCACATCCTGATGCGCTACTTCACCACGCCGAACGTCAAGGACGCGCGCACCTCCGTGGGCTGGAGCATCTTCTTCATCTTCCTGCTCTACTTCACCGCGCCGGCCTACGCCGCGTTCGCCAAACGCGAGGTCTATACCAACGTGATCGGCCAACAGATCTCACAGCTGCCGGCGTGGGTGCAGAACTGGTCCCAGGTGGGAGGCCTGCTCACGATCAAGGACGCCAACAGCGACGGCATCTTGCAACTCTCCGAGTTCATCATCAACCAGGACATCATCGTGCTGTCGATGCCGGAGATCGCGGGCCTGCCGTACGTGATCTCGGGGCTGGTCGCCGCCGGCGGCCTGGCGGCGGCGCTGTCAACCGCGGACGGGCTGCTGCTCGCGATTGCCAACGCGTTGAGCCACGACGTCTATTACAAGCTCATCGATCCGAAGGCCTCCACGGTGCGCCGCCTGGTCGTCGCCCGCGTCCTGCTCGTCGGCGTCGCGATCATCGGCGCGGCGGTGGCCGGCACGCGGCCCGCCGGCATCATCCAGATGGTGGCTTGGGCGTTCTCGCTCGCGGCGGCCGGATTGTTCGCGCCGCTGGTACTCGGCATCTGGTGGAAACGCACCACTGCGATCGGCGCGATCCTCGGCATGATGAGCGGCTTCATCATCTGCGTGGTCTACCTCGTCGGCACGCGCTATTTCGACATGCCGCTGTGGTTCGGCATCCGCAACATCTCGAGCGCGCTGTTCGGGCTGCCGGTGGCGTTCATCGTCACCTGGGTGGTCAGCCTGATGACGCAGGCGCCCTCGAAAGAGATGCAGGACTTCGTCGATTCGATCCGCACTCCCAAGGGCGAGCTCGCCTGGGTCAAGGGGCAGCAGCACGAATAGATACCCCGTCAACGCCTGTTTGCGAAAGGCCCGCTCGACGCGGGCCTTTCCTTTTTCTAAAATGGTGGTTATTCCATGCCCATGAGACCCGTTCACGTCACTACTGTGGCGAGCGCACTGGCCCTCGCGCTCGTCCTGGGCGCGTGCGCCCGCGGCAAGGACGAGCAGGCGGCCTACGACGTCTGCCTTGCGGCGGCGAAGAAAGACCCAAAATACGCGAAGGCGGCGTTTGCCGCCAAGGAACAATCGAACATACAGGCGTCGACCGGCGATGCCGCCATCCGCGTCAACATCCCCTACGAGCTCGACGGCAAGAAGGGGCTCTACCAGTGCATCGCCGACAAGCAGACCGACGGTACCTACAAGGTTACATTCTGATCAGCCAGTAGCTCTCTGGCGAGCTCCACGGCGCGCAGGCGCCGCTCCATCTCCTGGCTCACCGCGATCATGCGGAAGCGCACGGCGCCGTACACCACCTCTTCGTCGAGCTCTCGGTAGCTGGCGTGGATCGGCAGAGTTTCGAACAGGCATCGGGCCGAATGGTCGGCGACATCGAGCGCCTGCCGCGGCGGACCGAGCCTCGTCTCCCGGAAGCGCGGCGCGAATGACGCTTTGGCCTCGCTCCAGCCATCCGCCCGGTGCGCTGGCGGGGGTAGCGTGGCGAGAATTACCGGGTAGAGGCCTGCCAGCGCCTCGCACAGGGCAGGATGCCGCCCGGGCGGGACGTGGGTCCGCAGCTTGCCCTCGGCGATGATGATGAGATCGCCGAGAACCGCAGCGAACGTGTCCCACCGGCAGCGGTCGAGCGCCTCGAGGAACGGCTTCTCCGTGAATAGCGCGTAGCTCGCCAGCCCGGTCTTGCCGCGGCAGTAGTCGATCGCGCATTTCTGGGCGATGAGCGCCGCGCGCTCCGCGAGAAAGGTCCGGAGCGCCTC
Source organism: Betaproteobacteria bacterium (assembly GCA_020028375.1). Lineage (GTDB taxonomy): Bacteria > Pseudomonadota > Gammaproteobacteria > Burkholderiales > SG8-41 > SG8-41. The sequence goes on from JAHZNX010000123.1 coordinate 5,013, forward strand.
CGCCGTGGCTATCGGCACCGGCCGCAGGCGTGTTTTCAGTCGCCTCCAGAGCCGTGCCACCGGGCCGGCGGCCACAGGTCCGTCGATCGCAGTCGGAAGATCAGCCATGAGTCAGCAGCATGGTAGCGTAGGTGCGCGTCCCGCAGTGTAATATCCCCGCCATGTCAGCCCAGGGCATCTGGTGGCCGTACTGGTATTTCCACTTCCCGAACTACGCCCTGGCGTTGCTGTTCTGGACGCTGATCGGGCGCTTCCTGTTCGAGCTCTTCCTCCCGCCCGACTCGCCCAACTACATCTTCCGCTGGTTCCGGCGCCTGACCGACTGGCTGATGCGCCCGATCGCGTTCATCACGCCCGCCATCGTTCCGCGGCTGGCGTTGTCGCCGATCGCGGCATTCTGGATCGCAATCGCGCGCGTCGTGTTTTTCGCCGTCCTTTATGCGGCGGGCCTCGCGCCACGCGTACCCGGACACTGATCCATGCTCGATCGCCAGACGCTGCTCCTGATGACTATCGGCCTGTGCATCGTTAACGGGGTCTTCTCGCCCTACCTGAACATTGCCATCCCGGTCAGCGCCGCGCTCATGCCGGAGCTCTTTCCGCGCACACCGGAGTGGGTGCTGTTCTGGGGCTCGATACTGCTCTCGAGCGCGACGTTGCTCTTCAGCGGTGTGCCGGCGGCACTTTACGAGCGCCTCATCGATCCCGACACCGAGAGTACCGTTTCGATGTGGGTCTGGCTGGGCGGAGCCATGTTGCTGTCGGCTCCCGGCGTGACGAGATTCTTCTAGGTTATTGCGGCCACACGGGTGAATCCCGACCGGTGGGACGCTCCCGTCGATCTGCTAGAATTCCCGCCTCCGGAGAGGTGGATGAGTGGTTTAAGTCGCACGCCTGGAAAGCGTGAGTACGGCGAAAGTCGTACCGCGGGTTCGAATCCCGCCCTCTCCGCCAAGATGTGAGGCCTCCACGAGGCCTGACATCTTGGCAAAAGGGCGGGATGAGAACCTTTGGGTTCGACAACGCGAGGTCCGGGGGACGTCGCGTTGGACGCCGGACCGTTTTGAGGTCAGGCGGTCCCGAGCCGGAGTTTGGCGAGGGATGCGCAAATCGCGGATGCAACGCGAGATGCGCACAATCCCGCCCTCTCCGCCAGAAGCATTCCTGATATAGTCTAGCGGCAAGCCTATCGGGGAAGGAATTTCGATGGCGGGGATTTCGCGAGCGGCGGCGCGCCGCATCGTCGAGCAGGTGCGCGGCTCGCCCGCGACGCGCGTCAAGGTGGCGGTCTCCGACATCGACGGCGTGCTGCGCGGCAAGTACCTGCACAAGGAGAAGTTCCTCTCGGCGGTCGAGTCAGGCTTCGGCTTCTGCAACGTGGTCTTCGGCTGGGACTCGAACGACCAGTGCTACGACAACACCACCTGGACGGGCTGGCACACGGGCTTTCCCGACGCGCTCGTGCAGCTCGACCTGTCCACCTTCCGGCGCGTGCCCTGGGACGACAACGTAGCCTTCTTCCTCGGCGAATTCGTCGAGGCCGACGGCAGGCCACTCCCCGTCTGCCCGCGCCAACTCTACAAGCGCGTGCTCGCCCGCGCGGAGAACATGGGCTTCCAGGTGCTCGCAGGCGTGGAATACGAGTGGTTCAATTTCCGCGAGACGCCGCAAAGTTTCGCCGCCAAGGGCTACGTGCGCCCCGAGCCGATCACGCCGGGCATGTTCGGCTACTCGCTCATCCGCGCCGGGCAGAACCAGCCGTTCTTCCGTGCCCTCATGGAGGAGATGCCGGCGTTCGGGGTGCCGGTAGAAGCCCTGCACACGGAGACCGGGCCGGGCGTCTACGAGGCGGCGTTGCTCTATACGTCGGGGATCGAAGCGGGCGACCGGGCCATCCTCTTCAAGCAGGCGGCGAAAGAAATCGGGAGCCGCTTCGGCATCATGCCGAGTTTCATGGCGAAGTGGAACACGCAGTACCCCGGCTGCTCGGGCCACATCCACCAGAGCCTGTCGGATGCATGTGGGCGCCGGTGAAGCGCAGCTGGGGCGTGGACAACCGGACCGCGACGCTTCGCGTCATTCCCGGCTCGCCCAAGTCCACGCGGCTCGAGTCGCGCTGCCCCGGCGCGGACGTCAATCCCTACATCGCGCTCGCGGCTTGCGTTGGCGCGGGACTCTGGGGCATCGAGAAGAAGCTCAAACTCAAGGACGCGCCGCTCTCGGGCGACGCGGCGAAGGCGGCGAAGATCCCGCGCCTGCCGCGCAACCTGATGGAGGCAACCGCGAACCTCAAGCGCTCGGCGGCCGCGCGCGAGCTTTTCGGCGAAACCTTCGTGGACCACTTCGTGCGCACGCGCGAGTGGGAGTGGCGCCAGTTCCAGGACGCGGTCACCGACTGGGAGCTGAAGCGCTATTTCGAGATCATCTGATGGCAGTCCACACGTTCGCATTTCCGACCACGATCCATTTCGGGCCGGGAGCGCGGAAGCTCGTCGCGGCGCATCTCAAGGAAGTGGGTTGCAAGCGCCCCCTTGTCGTCACTGACAAAGGCATCGCCGCGCTCCCGGTGCTGGCCGACTTCGTCGCCACGCTCGAGGGGCTCGAGGCGGGCGTGTACTCGGGCGTCCAGGGCAACCCGGTCGCCGCTCAGGTGCGCGCGGGCGTGGATGCATACCGGGCGCACCGCGCCGATGCGGTGGTCGGCTTCGGCGGCGGCGCCGCGCTCGACGTGGCGAAGGTGGTGGCGCTGATGACGGTGCACCCGGGCGACGTGCTCGAGTACGCCTGGGATCATCCCGCGGTGCGGCCGATCGAGAAGCCGCTGCCGCACTTCGTCGCGCTGCCCACGACCGCGGGCACCGGCAGCGAGGTCGGACGCTCCTCGGTTATTTCTGAGGACGCGACGCACGTGAAGCGCATCATATTCTCGCCCGCGCTTCTTGCAAAAGCCGTGTTCGCCGACCCGGAGCTGACGCTCGGGCTTCCCGCCCCCATCACCGCGGCGACCGGGATGGACGCGCTCACCCACAATATCGAATCGTATCTCTCGTCCGCGTACCATCCGTTTTGCGACGGCATCGCACTCGAA